>JBEKKD010000259.1:0-6396 GCA_050010895.1 Armatimonadota bacterium | reverse complement strand
AACCAGGGCCGCTATGACGAAGCCCTGACTCAGTTCCAGGCCGTCCTCACCTGCAGTCCCGGTCACGCGCGAGCGCACCTCGGCCTCGGGCTGGTCTACTGCTTCATCGGCCTCTTCGACGAGTCGCTCGAAGAACTCAAGCGCGCCGTCGAGTGCGACCCGAACTGGGTCGACGCCCACCTCAACCTCGCCAAGACCTACGCCATGCTCGGCATGTACGACGAGGCGAAGGTCGCGTTCAACCAGGTCCTCGCCCTCAGCCCCGGCCACCCCGAAGCCAAGAAGCAGTTGGCGTACTTCGAGAAGGCGTAACCCGCCTGCCGCCTGGGCAGCGGCTATGAGATCCGGAACACATAGCATCCAGATCGTCTACCAGAGCCCGACTGACCCCGGCGTCTGGTACGCGCCGGAGACCCTCCTCTGGTGCCTGGTCCTTGTTGACCGCGAAACTCGGATCATCGTCGAGCGCAGGTATGCCGCCTGAGGTCATGCTCATATTCGCCGCGATTGCGTTTGGATTCGGCGCTCTGGTCTCTCTCGCCGTCTGGCTGAGCAGGGCGCGGGACGCGCGTCTGGTCAGATGGGACGGCACGCTGCTTCAGGTGACGTGGTATCACGGTGCGGCGCATCGTTATCACTGGGAGCAGCTCTCGCAGCTCCAGCTCGGCTCGGTGAGGCAGCAGTACGGCGCCGGCGGCAACTACGCTACCGTCCACACCGCTACCGGACAGAAGTGGACCATCTGGGAACGGAATTCCGGATACACCGAACTGGCAGAAGCATTGAAAGCGCATGTGTGGGGAGGCGAAAAGGAGGCCGAACCCTCGCCATGACAAGACGCGGGAAGCTGACCGCTCCTTCGTCGCCGCATTGCCCACCTCATGGAGGACGCCGTGACCGCGCGGAAGCTCATCGACTGGCTTGACCAGCGGCAGCCGGAGACCGGTTCCGAGGAGGGGTTCAAGTTTGGCGATCCGGGCGTCGAAGTCACCGGCGTGCTGATATGCTGGATGGCCGACCGTCAGGCACTCGAGGAGGCCATCGCCAAGCGCTGCAATCTCGTGATCTGCCACGAGACCCTCTTCTACCCGCAATCGGCCCCCATTGATGGCGAGAGGTGCTGGGCCGCCAATCGCCGCCGTATGGAACTGATGCACCGCGGGTCCCTCACGGTCTACCGGGCGCACGGCAAACTGGACCGCCTCTGCATCTTCGACGACTTCGCCGGTGCCCTGGGCCTGCACGACATTCACGCCGGAACCGGCCACTCCCGAGTCTTCGCCATCGCCTCCACGCCCGTGGGAGAACTCGTCGAGCGTGCCAGGAGAGCCACCGGCGTCCCTGTGGTGCGTGTGGTCGGAGACCTCCAGCGGCGCGTCACTCGCGTCGGCCTGCCCTGGGGCGGGCTCGGGCTATTCGTTAACATCGGGTTCATGCAGCAGCTCGTCGAGAACGGCGCCGAGGCGGGGATCTGCGGCGAGACCGATGAGTACGCCATGCGCTTCGCGGAAGACGCCGGCATGGCGCTGATCGAGACCAGCCATGCCGCCTGCGAGAACATCGGCCTGCGCCACTTCGCCGCCATCCTCGCCGAGGCCTATCCCGGCATCCCAGTGACCTTCCACGACAGCGGTCCGAAGTGGCGCACGGTGTAGCCAGCCTGCCACTGTAAGCCGGATGGTTCCGGCCTATGTTGTCCCGAGCGCAGTGAGGGATCACGCCATTCGCCGCCGAAGGCGGCATCCGAGTTCATCTGCGTGATCCGCGTTACTGCCGTCCCCTCCGAATCCTCGCCTCGCGCACATGACGTTCCCCCCGAAATCCTGTATACTCTCCTCCCGATATGTCCCAGTTCACTGTCACCTTCCAGCCCATTGGCCGCTCCGTCGAAGCATCCGAGCAGGTCACCATCCTCGAGGCCGCGGGCGCGGCGGAACTGCCTCTTCACGCCCCGTGTGGGGGCCACGGTCGCTGCGGGAAGTGCGCGGTCCGTGTCATCTCCGGCGCGAGCGACCCGACTCCATCCGAGAGCCGCGTCTTCACCGCGGAAGAGCTGGCCGGCGGCTGGCGCCTCGCCTGCCAGGCGCGCGTCGCCGGCGACATGACCGTCGATGTTCCTGCCGCCGCTCTCATCGTCTCTCACCGCATCGAGGTTAACGGCGTCGGCCGCGACGTACTCATCGAGCCCAGCATCGCGAAGACCGCGCTTCGTCTCCCCGCGCCCAGCACCGATGACCCACGCGACGACCTGACGCGTATCATGGACGCGCTCGACGACGACGTCCGTCCGCCGAACACCGTCCGCGCGCTGCGCGACCTGCCCAGCTTGCTGCGACAGAACAGCTTCCATGTCACCGCTGTCACCGCCGGCCGCACCCTCATCAGCATCGAACTAGGTGACACTTCCGAGGCGTCCTACGGCATCGCCATCGATATCGGCACCACCACCGTCGTCGTCTACCTCTGCCACCTCCCGACAGGCGAGGTGGTGAGCATCTCCTCGGAGCTGAACCCGCAGGCCCAGTACAGCGAGGACGTAATCTCCCGCCTTCAGCTCGCTACCTCCGGGCCCGAAGGTCTGGCTCGATTGCACGGCAGCATCACCCAGGCCATCGATCGCCTGATCGGCCAGGCCGCGGACAAGGCGGGCGTCGCTCGCGACACCATCTACGAGATCGTCGTCGTCGGCAACACCTGCATGAGCCACCTGCTGCTTGGGCTCGAGCCGCTCGGCCTGGTGCGCCTGCCCTTTGTACCCGCGTTCAAAGGCGCGCAGATCGTGCAAGCATCCGAGCTCGGCATTCGCATACACCCCGACGGCAACGTCTACGTGGTCCCGAACATCGGCGGCTATGTCGGCGCCGATACCGTGGGTGTCATCCTGGCGAGCGAGCTGGATCAGAGCACAGGCCTGCAAGTCGCGGTCGACATCGGCACCAATGGGGAGATCGTCGTCGCTCACAACGGCGAGCTGTGGGCCTGCTCGACCGCCGCCGGACCTGCCTTCGAGGGAGCGCGCATCAGCCGGGGCATGCGCGCGGCCACCGGCGCCATCGATGAGGTCTCCCTCGACGGCGACGTGGACTGCCACGTGCTGGGAGACGTCAGACCGACCGGTATCTGCGGCTCGGGGCTCGTGGACGCGGTCGCCGAGATGGTCAGGGTCGGCGTCGTGGACGAATCCGGCCGCCTCCGCCGCCAAGAGGATGTGAACGGAGTGCCGGAGAAGGTGAGGCGGCGAATCGTAGAGAATGACGCGGGGCTGGAGTTTATCCTCGTTTCGGCGGAAGAGTCCGGCAGCGGCCGGCCCATCGCGATCACCGCTCGGGATATTCGCGAGGGCCAGCTTGCCAAGGGAGCGATCTACGCCGGGGTCGATCTCCTGCTCCAGATGCTCGGGCGGAAACCCGAGGAGATAGACCGGCTGCTGTTGGCCGGAGCATTTGGCAACTACATCAGGCGTGAGAGCGCGGTGGCCATCGGGCTCATCCCCGCCCTTCTCCCGGAGAGGATCATCTCCATCGGGAACGCGGCCGGCCTCGGCGCTCGCCTGATGCTGTGTTCGGTGTCGCTGCGCCGTCGGGCCGAGCAGTTCGCTCGGCGCGTGCATCACGTGGAGCTGTCGGAGCAGGACGGCTTCTACGACCGGTTCGCGGACGCTATGGCGTTGCGGCCGCTGCCGCGACCGGCCTGAACTGCGGTCGCCGGCGGGCAGGCCGATCGCATGCGGGGTCGTGCCAGCCGCGCGTCGCCGCTCGCGGCGCCGTGGGCCCGGCCATGCTAGGTCTGGCGCAAGAGGGTTTGGCAGAGCGCCAGGGAATCTGTGTGACTTGCGAGTGAAAAAGACTAAGGAGGAGCGTTGATGGCCGTGCTGGATCAGCTCAAGGAAGCTATCATTTCGGGCAATCGCGATCAGGCGAAGGCGCTCACGCAGCAGGCGCTCGACTCGGGCATCGAGGCCCGCACGATCGTGGTTGACGGGATCGCTGCCGCCATGGCGGTGGTAGGCGAGAAGTTCCGGACCAACGAGTTCTTCGTTCCGGAGCTGCTCATCGCCCAGCGGGCGATGAAGGAAAGCCTCAAGTTGATGTCCGGAGCCGCCGTGGACTACGTCGGCACCGTCGTCATCGGCACGGTCAAGGGCGACCTTCACGACATTGGCAAGAACTTGGTGGCGGCAATGCTGGAGGGCGCCGGCTTCAAGGTCGTGGACCTCGGCGTGGACGTCTCCCCGGACGCCTTCGTCAAGGCCGCGGCTGACAACAAGGCCAACCTCATCGCCATGTCCGCTCTTCTCACCACCACCATGGGTTCGATGAAGGACACCGTCGAAGCCCTGGGCAAGACCGGGATGGCCGGCAAGACGAAGGTCATCATCGGCGGCGCGCCCGTCACTCAGGCCTACGCCAAAGAGATCAAGGCCGACGGGTACGCTCCGGACGCCGCCAGCGCCGTAGACACCGCGAAATCGCTGCTGGCCGCTTAGTCAGGGCCCGTTTGGCGCATACTGATGGAAGAGTCAGGGCCGGCCGCAAGCCGGCCCTGGACCTACATTTCTTGGCGCGTCCGCAGTACGTGGTATCAGCCCTTGTGTCCGACGGATCATCCCATCTCGCGTTCCAGCACAACTCGAATGGCGAGTCCCGCCCCCTCATGGCTCCGCGCCCCCGGAGACGCTATAATGGCGGCGCGTTCACAGACTCCATTCGGGGAACTCGCCTGACATGACCGATCTGCACACCATCGGGCCCGTCTCTGAGCCCTGGCCCAGACCGCAGCGGCGGTCGCTGCTGCGCGCCCGCGTCACCCCCGCGACGTTCTTGCTGGTCGTCCTGGGAGTCATCTTCTTCCGCCTCTACGTGCTCGAGATCGCCATCGTCGAAGGCCACTCAATGGACAACACCCTGCACAGCGGCGACCGAGTGCTGGTGCTCAAATGCCTGGGCCTGAACCGCTTCGACGTCGTGGTGCTCACCGACCCCCAGACCCAGGGGATCGCCATCAAACGCATCGTCGGCCTGCCCGGCGACATCATTTCGATGGTGCCGCGGGTGGTGAAGACCGAGGACGGCGATGCCATCGGCGGCAGCCAGCTCTACATCGACCGCAAACCGTATGACGAGCCATGGGCCACCTCAAATCTGCCAACCATTATGACGCCCGGAAAGATGAAGCCGGGCAAGTACTTCGTCCTCGGCGACAACCGCGACGACAGCGTGGACAGCCGCACATACGGTCAGGTGGAGCGCGGCCGCATTCATGGAGTTGCGGTGATGGTGGTCTACCCGTTCTCACACGCGCGTTTCATCACCAGGAACGCGCAGCCGGCCCCGGCGGACACCGGCGCCATCGCGCCCGGTGCTCGCAGCAACTGAAAGGAGTCGCACCGTGCGATCTATCGTCGTCGCTCTGTTCCTGGTGATCGCCATCGCCCTCGGCGCATTCGGCCAGGTCGCCCTCAAGCAGGGGATGAGCAAAATCTCGCTGAGTTCGGGCGCTGGCATGGCGGTTGGCGTCGTCCGCGCCATCTTCACCCCCTACGTGTTCCTCGGCTTCCTCCTCTACGCCATCAGCTCGTGCTTCTGGCTCGTCGTCATCTCCAAGTGGAATCTCAGCTACGCCTATCCCATGATCGCCATCGGCTACATCGGCGTCGTCTTCCTCTCTCGCATCTTCTTCAAGGAGCACGTCACGCCGATGCAGTGGGTCGGCATCGTCCTCATGTGCGGCGGTCTTGCTATCGTCACTCGATTCGGCGCCTCCACAGGTGCGATGCACTGAGAGTCTCATCTCGCACAATTGCCCGTCTCATCGTCCTCCTGGCCCTTCTCGCCGGCCCGGCAGCCCTGCTGACGCCTGCGCTCCTGCCCGGGCGTGCGCTCCTCCCTGCTGACCTCCTCGTGCAGTTCGAGCCCTGGAAGTCGCACATCTCCGAGCGCCCTCAGGCCAACTGGGACCCGCTCGTCTGGGACGGCATCGCCCAGTACTACCCCTGGCGCCACTTCGCCGCCGAGTCCCTCCGTGCCGGCCACATCCCCCTCTGGAACCCCTACCAGTTCTGTGGAACGCCTTTCCTCGCCAACGGCCAGTCCGCCGTGCTGTATCCCCTCAACCTGATCTTCTGGCTGCTGCCGGTGGCGCGGGCATTCGGCTGGTCAGCGCTCCTGCATCTCTTCCTCGCCGGCTGGTTCGCCTATCTCTTCCTCAGGCGCACCGGCCTCGGACGCGCCGGCGCGGTCGCCGGCGGCATCGTCTGGCAGCTCAACAGTTTCTTCATCGCCTGGCTGCATCTGCCAACGGTCATGTGCACGGCAAGCTGGCTACCACTCATCCTCTTGTTCTGTGACAGAGCCATCGTCACCGGCCGCGCCCGCTACGCTATCGCCGCCGGCATCG
>JBEKKD010000258.1:0-7400 GCA_050010895.1 Armatimonadota bacterium | reverse complement strand
GTCATCCTCGGCGGCGGGTGTGGGCTGGTGTGGTCGCTGCATCAGTGGCGAGGGGTGAACGTGGGGATGTGGCAGTTGGCGCTGTTCGTGGGGCTGGCAGGGGTGCTGGACCTGATGGTGGTGCCGGTGGCTGGAGGGGGAGGGGCGGCGGCCAGCTTTGCGGTGTTTTTTGCGGGGCTGCTGGCGCTGGGGGCGGGGCCCACCGCCTGCGTGGCGGCGCTGGCGGCGGCCTGGTCGGAGGGGATGGTGCGGCGCACCCCGGTGGTGCGCACCAGCTTCAACGCCGCTCACAGCGTGCTCTCGCTGCTGGCCGCGGGAGGCCTGTATCAGGTGTTGGGGGGCAGGCCTGGACACGTGGAGTTGGGCGGGCATCTGCCCGCCATCGTGCTCTCGGTGGTGGCGTTGTGGCTGCTGGAGACCGGGTGGGTGGCGGCGGCGGTGGCGCTGGAGCGAGGGGGGAAGGTGTGGCGGCGGCTGCGCGCCTCGCTGGGGCCGATGCTGGCGTTGGATGGGGCGTTGGCGAGCGTGGGGCTGCTGCTGGCGCTGCTGTACCAGAACGGCTGGCAACTGCTGGGGGAATCGACTCCGGGGGAGCCGGGATATCAGGGGGCGATGCTGTTGGCGGCGGTGACGCTGATCCCCTCGGGGCTGCTCTACTACGCCTACCGGCTGCAGGGGCACCTGCGGCAGGTCTACACCCAGAGCCTGCAGACGCTGGGAGCGCTGATGGAGGCGAAGGTGGAGGGAGGCCAGCCCGGGCACGGGGAGAAAGTGGCGGCGCTGGCGGTGGCGATGGCGCAGGCGCTGGAGCTGCCGGCGGGAGAAGTGGAGCAGGTGCGCTACGCCGGCTACCTGCACGACATCGGCAAGGTGGGAGTGCCGGCGGAGCTGCTGCATCGAGGCCGCAGCACCTTCTCCGGGGAGGCGGCGCCGGTGCGACTGCACCCCCACATCGGAGCCCAGATTCTGGCGCCGGTGCACTTTCTGGGGCCGGCGGCGGACCGGTGGGCCGGCGGGAGGAAGAGATCCCGCTGGGAGCGAGGCTGCTGAGCCTGGCGGACGCCTACGTCAGCCTGGCGACAGAGTCCGGGACACGGCCGGCGGCGGAGCTGTCCGCCGATCACATCCTGTGCCTGCTGCGCCAGGGCGCCGGCTCACGCTACGACCCCGAACTGGTGGCCACCCTGGCGCGCCCTGTAGACAGCGTCCCCCTGCTCGCGCTCACCCGTCGCTGGGAAGCCAGCCCCGGTCTCTCATTGTGGCAATGAGCTCGCCCACCGCGACCACGTGTGCGGCTACCCGGTCGGTAACATGGCGCGTTTTCACGATCTCCCGGACGCGGTAAAACGCCGCCTCCAATTGCTCCGCGACGGTCGCGTAGGTCTCCTCAGCCCTCGTCATGGCGCCGGATTTCGCCTGCCGCCATTCCACGTACGATGCAGTGACGCCGCCGCTGTTCGCCAGAATATCCGGGACGATCGGAATGCCGCGCTCATTCAGGATCTTCTCTCCGCCAGGGGTTGTGGGGCCGTTCGCTGCTTCGATGATCAGCCGGGCCCGCACGGAGTGCGCATTCTTCTCAGTGATTACCGCCTCGATGGCGCCCGGAATCAACACGTCGACGTTCAGCCCAAGCAACTCCTCGTTCGTGATCGCATCAGCTTCATATCCCGCGAGCCCGCCGACGCGCTCGATGCGCTCGACAGCCCTGTCGATGTCGATGCCCGAATCAGAGTAGATGCCGCCCGTGATGTCGGAGACGGCGACCACCTTCGCGCCTCGTTCCGTGAGGAAACGGCACGTCCATTCGCCGACATTCCCAAAGCCTTGCACGGCCACTCGCTTGCCTTCTATCGACTCGCCAAGTAACGCCTCGCAGGAGAGAGCGGCAATGTGGGTCACGCCGTATCCCGTCGCCTCCCGCCTGCCGGGAAGGCCGCCCACTCGCGGCGGCTTGCCGGTCACAGACTCCGGGACGTGAGTCTCGCCGTAGATCACAGCCATATCCGACGGGTTGCTGCCGAGGTCGGGAGCGGGGACATAGGCGCCCGAAAGCAGCTCTCCCTGGATCATATGCACGTACTCCTTGACCAGTGCCGTCTTGTTCGCCCCAGGCAGCTTTGACGCATCGAGCCGGATCGCCGACTTCCCGCCGCCGAACGGCACCCCGACGAGGGCCGTCTTGTACGTCATCAGTTCGGCGAGTTCTCGTGTGTGCTCCAGCGTCGCTGTGGGCCAGATCCGCAGCCCCCCTTTGGCCGGCCCGCGTGCCGTGTTGTGGTACACCACGAATGCGTCAGCGTCAACCAGCCCCTCTGGGTAGAGGATGAGGTTGAGACTGAACGTGATCTCTTTCTCGCTTTTCTCCAACAGGCGTTGGGCCGCAGGCGGAACATTGATGCAAGCCTTGATCTGGTCGAAGTCGATGCTGTGCACTTATTGATACCTCTTCCTTCCGATGGTCGGCTCAATTCTACAAGATATGACTCTGCCTTGTATACCTGCCGCACAATCGCATCTGGCGCGGCCGCTCCCGGTCAGCAGATGAGCGAGATGCCGGCCCCACAACGACTACTATGGGCTTGCTTCCGGCCGATAGGACATCTTCGGGATATCCAGCAGAACGCTATCTCCCAGCCGCCAGGTGTGCCTGGCCGGCAGCGAGCTCCAGAATGCCGAGTCCTTGGCCGGCGCGATCAGCGCGGTGGGCGCGTTGCGCAGTTGGTCCACGAGCTGCTGCTGCTGGTGCTGATCGTATGTGGGTACCGGACGCTGAAGCACGAAGTTCACATTCTCCGGGTGCGTCTGGTAGAGCACGATCCGGCTTGCCGGCAGTTCGTGCCGTGCAAGCTCGGCCAGTCCGCTGCTTCCTCCACCGAGGTACGGCGACAGAACCGGCAGCACGCCGAAGAGCAGCGCGACCATGGCGGCAGCCTGCCCGAGCACGAGCATCTCTATCGGGTTTCTGAACCGGCACAACAGAACGGCGGCCGCCGCGAACGCGATGACGAGATATCCTGCGACCCATATCAGGGCGGGGGCGGTCAGCAGCCGCGCCTCGTCTGACGCACCGACGCGTTGCCCCAGCTTCGCGGCCGCTGCGGGCAGCAGCGCGGCGAGCGCCCCCAGCACCAGCGCGCCGATCAGCAGCGCGACCCATGACCTCCGCCTGCCCCCCTGGGCCAGCTCTGCGCCCACCAGCAGCGCCATGGGCGGGAAGAGCGGGGTGACATATCCCGGGAGCTTCGTGCTGATGAGTGAGAATGGGATGAGCACGACAGCTATCCAGACAATGCAGAGCACTCGCCACGACCGGGCTTGATCGCTCCCCTCATCGCTGCACACGACCGCAGGCGGCAGGAACACAACCCATGGGAAGAACGAGACCGCGATCAGCGGAAGGTAGATCCATAGTGGTCCTCCATGCCCCTGCATTGGCTGAAGCACGCGGCGGAGGTGTTCGTGCAGGAATAATGTCGAGCCGAACGCTGCACCATGCCGGCTACTCATGATGATGAACCAGGGGGAAGCAAGCGCGGCCGCTATTCCCGCGGCCAGCAGCAGTGTGAGGGCCGACACCGCCACGGGCCGGCCGAGCCGTTCCTTCAGCAGCACCCGCACGAGCGAGTCCGCGGCCGCCACGCCCAGCGGCACCAGGCCGGCCGCGCCTTTGAGGAGCACCGCGGAACCAAGACAGATCCCGAAGAGCGCCGCCCCCGCGAGCCCGTTCCCGCACCGCCACCGCTCGTAGGCCAGCACCGCCAGGACCGTGAGACAGGTCAATGGAACGTCCATGATCCCCATGCGGCCTATCATCGCCATCTGGAGGCACGTCGCCAGGGCCAGGCCGGCCAGCAGCCCCGCTCGCCTGCCCCAAACGCGCGCGCCGATCTGTGCGACGAGAACCACCGTTAGAATGGCCATCAACGCGGCTGGCAGGCGTGCCGCGAACGGTGTGACCCCGAACGCGCGGTAGCTGGCGGCCGCGAGCCAGTAGTAGAGAGGGGGTTTCTCGAAGAAGGGACCGCCATTGACCTGAGGCGTGATCCAATCTCCGGTCGCCAGCATCTCTCGGCCGGATTCGGCGTAGAGGGCCTCGTCGCGACCGAAGAGGGGGAGCCGCCCGAGTCCGATGAGGAAGATTGCAGCCGTTCCCGCGCAGAGGATGATGAACGGCAGGGCGCGGGGGAGTCTGGGCTCAGTCACGCTGACGTGATTCTACGCGGCAGCGCCCGTACCTTGCCGGGCCCGCTTCCTCGCGAGGCGAGTGACGGCCTGGGCCGTGGCAATCCCGAGCATCGCGCCCGCCACGATATCGGAGGGGTGATGATTGCCGACGATGACCCGCGCTATGGCCACGATCGCCGCCGCGATCAGCAATGGAATCTGCAGCCGAGGAAACCAGAGACTCAGCGACGCCGCAATGGCGAAGCTTGTGGTGCTCTCGCCCGATGGGAATGATTGGAACTCGTGCGCTCGCCAGTATCCCATCCATGAATCGGGCGGCGGAAGCGTGACATAGGGTCGCGGTCGGTGCACCAACACCTTGAGGACATCGGCCGCGATCCCCGAAATGGCGAGGGAGAGCAGTGCCCAGGCTCCGGCGGCCGCTCCATGAGGCCAGTGACGGACCCATCCGACCAGGATCAGCACGAACAACAGGCCTGCCTGCACATACCCGATCCCCAGCCAACGAATGCTGTGGCGGATGACCTGGGAGAGCTCGGAGTCGTAGAGCGGCCAGAGGGCAGTCATCACGGGCCCGTCCGCCAGGAACGCCAGGCCCAGCACGGCCAGCAAAGGAAGCCAGAGCCACAGAGCACGGCTGGCTCGAGCGGCCTTCACTCCGGCTGTCTCCGTGACTGTCGGGTCCACACCATCCTCTTCGCAGACATGAGGAGCGCGCTCGCTTCGGGAAAACCGGAGCGCGCTCCAACCATCGCAGGGGGCCGGCCTCGTTCGCGCCCTACTTCGCCAAGGCTTTGTGGGTCTCTTTCAGCTGCTCGACTATGGGTATCTTCTGCGGGCACTTCGGCTCGCACTGGCCGCACTCCACACAGGCGTTCGCGTCCAGATTGCCCTCTTCTCCCAGCCAGCCGTAGCGCCGCCGGGCGGGCTCCGTCAGCCCATAGACCCGGTGCAAGTTCATCAGCCGGAAGCACTCGGAGATGTTGATCCCGTTGGGACAGGGCATGCAGTAGCCGCATCCCGTGCAGTACAGGTCCGACAGCCGCCGGTTCTCCTCGAGCATCGCCAACACCCGCTCGCGCTCGTCAGCGCTCAACGGCTCCTCGCGGCCGGCAGTGGCCGCGTTCTCCTCGACCATCTCGACCGTGTTCATCCCTGAGAGCGCGACAGTGACGTTCGGGTTGGAGAGAACGAACCGCAGGGCCACCTCGGGGCTGCTCTTCGTTCCGCCGGGGAGCATGTTCAGGAGCTGCTCCGACGGGAAGCCCAGCCGGCCGCCGGCCACGGGCCCCATGATCACGACGCCCAGGCCCTTCTCGTGCGCGTAGGCTATGCTCTCTTCGTTCGCTCGATCGAGCAGGTTGTACTGGCAGGTAACGACCTCGAAATCGGGGGCGGCGTCGATGATGTCGACTATCCGCTTCGCGTCGTCGTGGAAGGAGAACGCGAGGTGCCTGATCAGCCCCTCCTCCTTCGCCTTCCGGGCGCCCTCCATCGCCCCGCCTGCCGCCAGCACTTCCTGAGCGGATTCCCAGTTCAGCGAGTGCATGTGGTAGACGTCGATGAAGTCAACGCCGAAACGTGTGAGCGACTGCTCCAGGATCCTGCGGCAGTCGTCGGCCTTCTTCGTATAGGGATCCCATGTCGGGTACTTGGTCGATATTACCGCGTCGGCGCGGCGGCCCTTCAGCGCCTTTCCCATCACCGCTTCGCTCTCCGACTCACAGTAGCCCACCGCGGAGTCGAAGTAGTTGACGCCGAGGTCCAGCGCTCGGCGCAGCGATGCAATCGCCAGGTCCTCGTCCACGTGCCCATCGACAATCCGAAATCTCATCCCGCCGAAGCCCAGAGCTGATACCCTCAGGCCGGTACGTCCCAACACGCGATACTGCATTATGCCTCCTGCCGTTTTCCGCCTCACTGCCCGCGGCCGGATGGCTTCCGGCTCGGCCCTTCAGGCATCCGGCGGTGAGGTGGATGTACCACCTGTTTCCTCGCCCGGGGGGCGAAAACCTAGTGCCCGCGCGTCGCCTTCGGCGGACATCGTTCGCACGGCCAGCACCAGTCGCCCAGTCCGGGCGCAGAGAGGCGAGCGGCGGCCCTGCGCCGAATGCACTCCACTCACATGTCGGAACCAACGCGCGGAGCCGAGAGCACAGAGCGCGCCATCCAACCTCAGTCGCGCGGGCTAACGCTGCGCGCCGCGACCGTGGGTATCGTCTGCGTCGTCCTCGTGTCGTTCGTCACGCTCTGGGCGGAGCAGGTCATCAAGCGCATCACCATCGGCGTGCTGACATTCCCGCCGGTGGCCTTTGGCGTGTTCGTCTTCCTCATCCTGGCGAATCGGCTGGTGCGCTGGTGGCGGCCGCGCTGGGCACTGCGGCCGCCCGAGCTGCTCGTCATCTATGTGATGATGCTGCTCAGCGCGTGGACCTCATCACGCGGCGCGCCCGCCCGGCTCATTCCCCTGCTCACCAGCATCAACTACTACGCCGATCCCTCCAACAAGTGGCAATCGATCTTCTTCAACTACATCCCCCACCAGCTCGTGCCCTGGGACACCGGCGGAGACCCCCGGCAGCCCGCCATCCTCGCGCTCTATGAAGGCCTGCACTACGGTGAGCCGATCCCGTGGTCAGTATGGATAGCCCCCCTCGCCCACTGGTTCGTCGTCGTGCTGCTCATGTTCGCGGCCTTCATCTGTTTGGCGACGCTGCTCCGATCTCAGTGGGCGGATAACGAGAGGCTCAGCTTCCCGCTTGCCCAACTCCCCATCGAGATGCTGCGCGCGGAAACCGGCGAGCCATTCTACCGCAGTCGGCTCCTCTACCTGGGCGCCGCTATTCCTGTAGTGGTTCACCTGGTGAATCTCGCCCACAACATCAACCCCGATCTGCCCCAGATCACTCTGGTGTGGAACCTACGCACCCTCCTCTTCACCAGCCCCCCGCTCAACCGGATCACGAGCTTCTACGCCTATCTTCCCATGGCTGCCATCGGCTTCTTCTTCCTGCTTCCATCCGAGTTGCTCTTCAGCTTCTGGTTCTTCTACCTGGTGCTGGGCAAGGGGCACGAGGTGGTTCTGCTGACGCTGGGCCAAACGCTGGACCAACCCTCACACGCCGATACCAGCCTCTATCTCGCCAGTGCGGAAGCAGGTGGGTTCTTCGTGCTTTCCGTCTACCTGCTCTACCTCGCGAAGCCCGTCTTCA
>JBEKKD010000257.1:0-7975 GCA_050010895.1 Armatimonadota bacterium | reverse complement strand
CTTACTCGAATGTCAGCGTCAGGCGCGCCAGCCGCTTGCCCAATGCCGCGGCCGCTTGCAGGGCGTCTTCGTCATTGAGGACGGCGCCTGGCTCGCCGGCGACGCCGCAGACTTCCCAATTGCCGGAGGGCATGCAGACGCCGCCGGCCACGATCATGCCGTGGTTCATCGCCGCCCAGTACACTTGCTGGATAGTCAGTTCCTGTCCGCCCCAGCGGCCCTCGCCCACGGAGATGGCAGCGGCGATCTTCCTGGAGAGCGCATTGTCCATGAGCCAGAGCGGCCGCGCCCGGTCGAAGACGGCCTTGAGCTGCGCCGACATCGTTCCCATGTAGACGGGGGTGCCGAAGACGATGGCATCGGCCCAGAGCATGAGCGGGTACAGCTCCGACATGTCGTCGCGCTGGACGCAGAACTCAGGTGGGCCGCCCACGCATTCATCGCAGGCCAGACACGGCTCAATCTTCCTTCCCGCGAGCGCGAAGAGACTGGTGGCGGCGCCTTCCTGCCGCGCCGCGTCGAGCACGCGCTCCATGAGGAGTTCGGTGTTGCCGCTCTTTCGGGGACTGCCGACGATGCCGAGGATGTTGCGCAACTTGCACCTCCGGCCCTTACCTCTTCGGCTCACAGGGTGAAGCCAGCTATCCATCGAGCCCAACGGCCCGGAACGGCGTGATTTCTCGCTTCGCCCTGCTCGGCTAACGCCCAGCAGAGCTTGCTCGGAATGACACAGCAATGTGGAATTGGGATTAGCCGCCGCGGGGGGTTGGTCCTGCCGGCAGTTGACGCGTGGGGCAGGAGCATGCCTCCCACCCGTTGTATGAGTCGCGAGATGTCCAGACTCACCGACACCATCTCCCGCCGCCTCGCATCCGAGATCGGCGTGATCCGCAAGGAGCACGGCGGGAGGCTGCGCGTGTGCCTGGTGTATCCGAACAGCTACTTCGTGGGCATGTCCAGCCTCGGGTTCCAGGCGGTGTATCATCTGTTCAATGCCCGGCAGGACGTGGTCTGCGAGCGGGCGTTCGTGCCCGATCCGGATGATCTGGTCGATCTCGCGCGGACCGAGGGCGCCCTCGTCTCCTATGAGTCGCAGATGCCGCTGCAGCAGTTCGACGCGATCGCGTTCTCGGTGTCGTATGAGCTGGACTATATCAACATCGCGCGGGTCCTCCGGCTCGCGAGAATCCCGATCATGGCGAGGGAGAGGGATCAGCATCACCCGCTGGTGATCGCGGGTGGCGCGGCGGTGTCGATCAACCCGGAGCCGCTCGCGGAGATCGTCGATGCGTTCGTGATCGGCGAGGTGGAGCCGATGTGCGAGAGGTTGCTCGATGTGCTGGCGTCGAGGGCGGGGCGGAGCGAGGCGATGGCGCGGGCAGCGGGCATTCCGGGAGTGTATTGCTCCGCGGCTTCGGCACCGGGAGGACCCTTCGATGGGGGCAGGAGACACGCTCCTGCCCTACGCGCTTCCCCTACGGTGCATGAGGCCGGGAGCCCGCAGAGGGGCTCCCCTACGGTGGAACGGCAATACGCGAGAAGCCTGGCCGATTCGCCGACGCATTCGCGGGTTCTGACGCCGGAGACGGAGTTCGGCGAGTTGTTCCTGGTGGAAATATCTCGGGGGTGCGGGCGGGGGTGCAAGTTCTGCGTGACGCCGGCGTGCTATTGGCCTTTTCGGTGGAGGCCGATGGAGAGCGTGCTTGAGGCTGTGAGGCTGGGGCTTCAGCACCGCGACGCGATCGGTCTGATCAGCGCGGCAGTCACCGATCATCCTAATATCGACGAGATCGCCGGCCGGATCGTGGAACTGGGGGCGCGGCTGTCGGTCTCCTCGCTGCGGGCGGACGGAGTGTCGCCGGCGCTGATGGAGGCGCTGGCGCGGAGTGGAGCGCGCAGCGTCACGTTCGCGCCCGAGGCCGGCACTGACCGGCTGCGCGCGGCCATCGGGAAGGGCATCACGGAAGACCACATTATCGGCGCGCTCAGGATGGCATTCGCGGCCGGCATCAAGGAGGCGAAGCTGTACTTCATGGTGGGGCTGCCCGGAGAAGGGGAGGAGGACATTGCGGCGATACCGGAACTGGTGCGGACGTGCCTGCGGCGCGCCGATCTCAGGCGCGTCACCGTCGCGGCCGGCGGGTTCGTCCCGAAGCCCCATACGCCTTACGAGCGAGAGGCGATGCTTCCAGTCGCCGAGATTTCACGCAGGCTGCGTGCGATCCGCGACGCGCTTCGTGGAGAGCGCCGCGTCACGGTGGCGGTGGAAAGCGCGAACTGGTCGCACATCGAGGGCGCGCTCAGTCGCGGTGACAGACGACTTGGCGCGGCGATCGCGGCGGCGGAAGCGGGCGGCGGGAACCTGGCGGCGTGGCGTCAGGCGTTCCGCGAGTGCGGCCTGACCGCGGACGAGTTCACCAGCGCGAGAGGCCCCAACGATGCGCTTCCCTGGTCGTTCCTCAACCCACGCGGTCGCCCGCGTTGAGGAGCACGCTGGGCACTTCGTATCCCGCGTCGGCGAGCATTTCGACGAGGGGGTTTCGCTTTCCGGACAGCGGCGGTGTGAAGAGCGGTGAGCAGCGCATGATGCTGGCGCGCTCGCCGGCCATTTCCACAGCGAAGGCGAGACAGGTGAGAACGCCGCACTCACGACAGTTCGTCCCGGGGAGAAGCTTGAAGATCGGCAGCGGCGTGAGCTTCTCGCGACGGTCGTAGCGGGGCTCGATGTCGCCTCGCCGCGCCCAGGTTTCGTTGATCGCCTCCCGCAGCCACTCGATCTGGACCCGCGCGTCCTCGGCGTCGTCTATCTTCGCTCCGGTGATGAGCTGCGGGTGGACGCAGATGATGCGGTGCTCTCTGGTGAGAGTCAGGGCGGGCGCGGCGTGGTGGTAGATCGCCCTCTGGAGGACCGCGTTGAGGTAGGGGAGGATGTCGGTGAGGTCGGCCGACGGCCGCGCGTGAATGCGAATCTTGCTCGGGTCGGCGAAGCAGGGGAGGACGTGAGTTATCTCGATCGAGTCAACGAGCATTCCAGATCAGGCGATCCACACGTAGTATAGCCCGACGGCTATCACGATAACCCCGGCCGCCTTCTGCATCCAGGATGTCCAGCGCGCCATCGCGGGGAGTGCCTTGAGCACACCCGTGAACGTTCCCGCAGCCACGATGGGAACGCCGCGCCCGAGCGCGTAGGCGAAGAGCAGCGATGCTCCATAGGCAAGTTTGCCCTTTCCCATGGCGACGCCAAGGATGATGACGAGCACCGGCGTCCCGCACTGCGACCCGACGAGGCCGATGACCAGGCCGAGCAGAAACGCCCCGACCAGTCCGGTCCGCACCCAGCGGGTGGGCTGAAAACGCGTGAGGAAGTCGAGGTTGATCTGGAAGGCGCCCAGCAGATTCATGCCGATCAGGAAGCAGACGAGGGCGACGGCCCACTTCAGCGCCTTCGCCTCAGTTCCGAAGAGCATGCCCACGGAGGCCGCGATCACGCCCAGGAGCACGAACGTGAGGGAACTGCCGAGGGTGAATGCCGTCGAGAGCCAGAATCCGCGCCGCCGCGTCACCTCGGGGTGACCGCTGACATAGCCGATGAGCACGGGGGCCATGGAGAGGTTGCAGGGGCCCAGGCTCGTCAGAACGCCCCCCAGAAAGACGAGCAGATAGCCGAAGGCAGAGAGGTCCGAGATGAGCTTCGGGAGGGTCTCGGAAAGAAACTGGGTCACTTCACCCCAAGCGTCTTGAGCTTCGCGGCCACCTCCTCGATGGGCATGTAACCCATGTGGCGCGCTGCCTCCGTGCCCTTCGAGTCGAAGTAAATCTGGGTCGGGATGACCGAGATGCCATAGCCCTTTGCGATGCCGGGATAGTCGTCGGTATTGACGAACAGGACGTTTGCCTTCCCCTTGAATCGCTTGGCGGACTCATGGAGCACCGGCTCCATCTTCTTGCACGCCTCGCACCATCCAGCGCCGAAGTCGGCCATGGTGGGCTTGCCGTTCTTGAGCGAATCGACGAACTTCGAACCCGGAAGCAGATTCGGGTCTTGCTCGGCGTCACTCTTCGCGGCCGGAGCGACGATCCTGTTCGCGCGGGCAAGATCATCGGCCTGCGGCGCGCCGGAAGTCCGCGCCGCAGGCGAGGGAGCGATGCGACCGGCTCTCACCCGTTCCTTTGCAACCACCACCGCTGCGATCAGCACGACCAGCACTGCGACTCGAAGCACGAGCTTCATGCGAGTTCTCTCTCTATCTCAGCCTTGCAGCCAACCGTTGACTTCGCCGGCTGACGGCATCCTTCCCGCACACTTGACCTTCCCGTCAACTACCAGGGCAGGCGTAGACAACACGCCGTAGCCCATGATGCGTTTCATGTCGGTGACCAGCTCGACGTCGGCTGCGATGCCGGCGGTCTTGATCACGTCCTGCGCCAGATCGGCGAGAGCGTGACATTTCTTACAACCCGCGCCCAGCACTTCCACTTTCATGGTGGAGCCTCCCCAGCAGTATAGCACCAAACGGCACGCCGATCACCTGCCGCCGCGCCGGAGGGTGTGACCCCGAAGCTTGGGGGCCGCCGGCGGATGCCGCTGAACATGCGGGGCGTTTCGAACAACACGAAGCCGCCCCAGTGCTAGCGGCATCCCTTTCGGGGCGTTCCGAACTGCACGGAGCCGCCCCGGGAGTGGCGTCCGCGGGCGGACGCCGATCACGACATGACAACGGCGTGATTCCTTCGGCTTCGCTCAGGACAGGCTCTTCGCTGCGCTCAGGATGACACAGGGACGGCCTCCCACCGACCCAATAACAAGGGTCACATCCCGCGCCGGAGGACGTCGGCGAACTCGTGCGGGAGATCCGTGCGCTCGATGGCCTGTGCCGCGGCCTCGACGTCATACTCGACGCGCGGGAACGTCACGCCGACCTCGTCTGTGATCTCGATGACCGCGTAAACGGCCCGCGGGTCGCCATCTTTGGGCCGCCCCGCGCTGCCGACGTTGATGAGGTCGATGGAGCCGATGCGTCGATGATAGGGCAGATGCGTGTGGCCGCAGAGCACGGTATCAGCTTCGAGGCTTGCGAGCATCCTCGCCAGACTGCGCTCCGGCCGGTCCTGGTAGAGGTACTCGTTGATGCGCCGCGGGCTGCCGTGGACGCACAGGACTCGCTTTCCGCCCGCCTCGAACCGCAGCTCCCGCGGCAGGGAACGCAGCCAGGCCTTGTTCTCATCGGTCACAGCCTTCTGCGTCCAGCGGAGGGAGCGATCGCCCCGCTCGCGATCGGCCGGTTCGGTGTACGCGCACCCGCATTCGTGACGGCCGAACCCGACGCCATCGTCGTAGTTGCCGATCACGGTGGGAATGCCGGCCTGCCGGATGGCCTCGACCACTTCGTTGGGGAAGGCGCCATAGCCCACGAGATCGCCGAGACATACGGTGCGGTCGGGCTCGCGGCGGCGGATGTCCGCAAGCACCGCGTGCAGGGCGTGGATATTCGCATGGACGTCGGAGAAGACTGCTACTCGCACGTTGGCATCAACCCGGCTTGCGCCCAGTAACCTGAATGCTGGTCACCACCCCCGAAAGCTGTGAAGTACCCGCGCTGTCGCCACCGCAGTCGCCGGCCAACAGGGAGGCGGCATCCGTCTCCGACATGACCCTGACATCGGCGAGCCCTGCGCCAGTCAGCTTCGCCAGATACGTGATACGATCGATGGCCCCCGAGATGCACGAGCAATACGCGCCCTCGTCGCCCTTCAGGGAGTCAGGAAGCGGCCCATCGAGGACGATGTCAGAGATAGCGATACGGCCGCAGGGCCTGAGGACGCGGGCAATCTCGCTGAACGCCTTCCCTTTGTCCGGTACCAGGTTGAGAACGCAGTTGCTGATCACGAGGTCAACGGAGTTGCTTTCCACGGGCATGTTCTCGATGTCACCCAGGCGGAACTCGACGTTCGCGTAGTCGCCCTTCGCCGCGTTCGCCCGCGCTTGCGCGACCATCTGCGGGGTCATGTCGATCCCGATCACCCGCCCAGCCGGGCCGACCCGCGCGGCAGCCAGAAAGGCATCGAATCCCGCCCCAGAGCCAAGATCGAGCACGGTCTCGCCGGGCGTGATGCTGGCCAACGCGAGGGGGTTGCCACACCCCAGTCCCAGGTTCGCGCCGCCCGGAACTATGGCCAGGTCTTCCTGCGTGTAGCCGATGATTTCGGCGACGCCTGACGCGGCATCACAGCCATTCGACCGCTCACAGCACCCCCGTTGCGCACCTTCAGCGATAGCGCCGTAGCGCGGGCTGCTTTCGCAGTTCCCGCGCCCAGTTGCGTACCTGATCGAGAGCCGGCTTCAGTTTCTCCGCGTGGGCCGTGTCTCCTGACAGCATATAGCCCAGCATGAGCACAGTCGCCTGCACCCCGGCTGGGCACCGCTGATCCTTGGGGTCGAAGCTGTGCATGCCAGGGGGCGGAGCGGCGGACTTGAGATAGTGGCACCACGAGCTGGTCTCCACGCCCAGGCCAGAGCAGATCCGATAGCATGGGCACTCGAGGATCTCATCGTTCCTGGTCATGCGACGACTCCTTCAACAGCAGCGGCCGCGGGGGTGAAGTATCGTCTCCGCAGGTACAGCGATAGGTTGACGAGGCTGACCAGGACCGGCACCTCCACCAGCGGCCCGATCACCGCCGCAAAGGCCGCCCCGGAGTTGATCCCAAAGACTGCCACGGCCACTGCGATGGCGAGTTCGAAGTTGTTGCTCGCGGCCGTGAAGGACAAGGTGGCGGTCTTGGCATAGCCGGCCCCGACGCGATGCCCCATCCAGAACGAGACCAGGAACATCACCACGAAGTAGATCAAGAGGGGCACGGCGATGCGCAGCACGTCCAGAGGCAGCTGCACGATGTATTCGCCCTTGAGCGAGAACATCACCACGATGGTGAAGAGCAGCGCGATGAGGGTGATTGGGCTGATGCGGGGGATGAACCGACGCTCATACCATTCCCGACCTTTGGCGCGCACCAGCGTGAAGCGGGTGAGCAGGCCCCCGAAGAACGGGATGCCCAGGTAGATGAGTACGCTCTGGGCGATGCTGCCCATGGTGATATTGCTCAGATTCACACTCCCGAAATCGAGCCCGACGAGCTGGGGAAGCACCTTGATGAAGACGTACGCGTAGACGGCGTAGAAGAGCACCTGGAAGATGGAGTTGAAAGCTACCAGCCCGGCGGCGTATTCGGTGTCGCCCTCCGCGAGTTCATTCCAGACAATCACCATGGCGATGCAGCGCGCCAGGCCGATCATGATCAGGCCGACCATGTACTCCGGATACCCGCGCAGGAACGTGACGGCGAGAGCGAACATCAGCACCGGGCCGATGATCCAGTTCTGGACAAGGCTGAGCACGAGCACCCGCCGGTTGCGGAACACGTCGCCCAGTTCCTCATATTTCACCTTGGCCAGCGGCGGATACATCATGAGGATCAGTCCGGCCGCGATGGGGATGGATGTGGTTCCCATCTGCAGATGGGTGATTAGGCGCACCACGCCCGGTACCACATAGCCCAGCAGCACGCCGAAGGCCATGCCGAGGAAGATCCAGAGCGTCAGGTAGCGATCCAGGAGCGATAGCCTCGTTGACGCGGACCCAGTCGCGTGCCGGATTTTCATGCGGATATGTCCATATCGACAGATGATGGGTCTACGGCGAAGCAGGTCATGTCTCGCACGTCACCACCTCCCCGTTGACCCGCGGCCGGATGTGCTGCTCCAGGCGACGCTGATCCTGCTGGGCGCCTGCGTCCAC
Source organism: Armatimonadota bacterium (assembly GCA_050010895.1). GTDB lineage: Bacteria > Armatimonadota > Hebobacteria > Hebobacterales > Hebobacteraceae > JBEKKD01. The sequence goes on along the minus strand of JBEKKD010000257.1, from coordinate 176 downwards.
GCCGGCTCGCGCCGCGACCGCGGTGATGACTGCTCGATCTCCTGGCGAGAGGCTCTCGCTCAGCCGGTAGTGCATCCATTTCCCCTGTCGCCAGTCATCGGCGACGCCGGCCGCCTTCAATATGGAGAGATGCCGAGATACGGTGTATTGAGGTACCGACAGCGCGTCGACGATCT
>JBEKKD010000256.1:0-6435 GCA_050010895.1 Armatimonadota bacterium | reverse complement strand
GAGCGTGCTCGTTCCGGCCATGAGCGATTCGATCACCAACGCGATGGCGTCCATCGCCGAGCCGCACACCGTTTCGATCGAGCGCGAGTGAATCGTCTGGGGCAGGCCGGCCTGCGTGGCCGCAGCCTTGGCGGGAGCGATGCCATAGCCCGAGGAGACGACGATGCCCATGTTCACGGTGTCGACAGCGGTCGCGTCGATCCCGGCGCGGGAGACGGCCGCTTCGATCGCGATGGCGCCCAGATCAACTGCATCGAGCCCCGACAGGCTGCCGTCGAACCGCCCGACCGGAGTGCGGGCGGCGGAGAGGATCACGATCTCTTTGGGCAGTATCAGGTGCACTGGTGTTCCTCGTTCACGACTTCATCAGCGCCTTCGCCTCGCGCACCACCTTCTCGGGGCTCGGAAGATTCTCGTTCTCCAGGGTCTGTGCCATGGGCGGAGGAACGTCATATGCAGCGACGATCTTCGCCGGAGCCTTCAGATGCGAGAACGCGATCTCTTGCGCGCGATACGCGATGTGCTCCCCGAAGCAGCCGGTTTTCGGCGCCTGGCACACGATCATCAGACGGCCTGTCTTCCGAACCGAGTTCGCGATGGTGTCGATGTCCAGCGGGATCAGCGTGCGCGGATCGACCACCTCCACCTCGATTCCTTCCGCCGCCAGCAGCTCTGCCGCCTGGAGTGCCACATCATGCATCTTCAGGTAGGCGACGATGGTCAGGTCCGTGCCCTCGCGTCTCACCACCGCCTCGCCAAGCGGCACGGTGTACTCGGTCTCCGGCACCTCGCCTTTCTCGGTGTAGAGCAGCTGGTGCTCGATGAAGATCACCGGGCTGTCGTCTCGGATCGAGGATTTGAGCAGCCCTTTTGCGTCGTATGGCGTGGACGGCGCCACGACCTTGAGTCCGGGCACCTGGGTGAGCATGGCTTCCAGGCTTTGGGAGTGCTGGCCGGCGTAGCCCTTGCCTCCGCCGACGGTGGTGCGTATCACCACCGGCAGGCACGCTTTGCCGCCGAACATGTACCGCGTCTTCGCTGTCTGGTTCGCCACTTGGTCCATCGCCAGCGGCATGAAGTCGATGTACATGATCTCGGCGACCGGCCGCAGCCCCGTCATCGCCGCCCCGGCGGCAACGCCTGCGATCGCGGCCTCCGAAATGGCAGTGTTGAACACTCTCTCTCTGCCGAATGATTCCAGCAACCCGACCGTCACTTGGAAGGCGCCGCCGTAGTCGGCCACGTCCTCGCCGAACACCACCACACGGCGGTCGCGCTGCATCTCTTCGGCGAGCGCTTCGCACACCGCGTGGCGATAGAGGATTTGCCCCTTGCTGTCGCGGCGGTAGGCCCGCATCGGCTTCAGCAGTTCTTTCGTCCGCATGTCCTCTGAGATGTCGCACGAGTTGGTGTTAGCGAAGAGACCTTCGCAGATCGTCCCGGGATCCGGCTCGGGGCTCTGCACCGCGAACTGCAGTGATTCCGCAATGCGCGCGTCTACTCTTGCGCGGAGATCAGCGACATCGGCCTCGTTGACAACGCCCGTCGAGATCATCTCCGACCGGTATGTGTCGATGCAGTCTCGCGCTCGCCACGACGCCTCTTCATCGGAGCTCCGGTACTTCACCCGCTGATCGCTCAGCGAATGGCCCATGTAGCGGTAGGTCATGCACTCGAGAAGCACCGGCCCCTGTTTCGTCCGACACAACTCGGCCGCCCGCGACACCGCATCCCAGACGGCGAGCACGTCCATGCCGTTCACAACCTCCGCGTGCAGGTTGTCGAATGAATAGGCTGCCCCGCGGCGCGCGAGGTAGTCTATCCCTGTCACCTCGCCCTGCTGCTGCCCGGTCATACCGTACTGGTTGTTCTCGATCACGTAGATCACCGGCAGACCGTATGGAAGCTGGGCCATCGCCGCGAAGTTCAGCGACTCGTGGAAGATTCCGTTGTTGGCTGCCCCGTCGCCGAACAGGCAGGCGACGACGCGATCCATGCCCAGCTCCTGCATCGACAGCCCTGCGCCGGTGGCAATGGCGAGCGATCCACCGACGATCGCATTCGCGCCCAGGTGGTTGACGTGGAAGTCGGCGATGTGCATTCCGCCGCCGCGGCCGCGACAATACCCGGTTTCTCGGCCGAGCAATTCGGCCATCGTTCGCCCCATGTGCAACTGCAGCGCTGCCCGGAGCAGTTCCTCGCGGGACCGGCCGCGCTCCGGCTCATCGATGAAGTCTGCGAGCTGTGCCGGCGTCATGGCGAGAATCGCGTACCCACCCTTGGCGATGGAGTGCCCGTGCCCGCGATGGGTCGAGGTGATGTAGTCGTCGGCGCGCAACGCGGCCATGACTCCGACAGCCACCGCTTCCTGCCCGATGGACAGATGAGTAGCGCCGGTGAACGAGAAGCCGTCATGCGGCTTGACCGTGCCCTCCTTCAGCGCGATGACCATCTGCTCGAAGGCTCGGATGGTCAGCATCCACTCCAGCAGGCCCAGCGCGCTCTCCCTGCTCAGGCGACCACCCAATTCGTCCTTGAGCGGCGTCTGGTATTGGAATTTTGGGATCTCCCCGAGATAGACTAAGCCGGGAGTGAAATCCGGACTGACCTCAAGCTCTTTGACCATCCATTCTCTCGCTTTCTGACAGAGACACGCGCCAGCGCGGATGGGGATGCACCCGTCCGCGGCGCGCTGACACGTCCAATGACTCTATCCGCGCCGTGTCACAAACGAGGCGGGGTGCCGTTACCCCCGCCTCATAATATGATTCGACGCCGGGTGACGAGATTCCCGCGGCGCTGCTCCCATTATACGGGGACGCGTCAAGAGCGGGCGGCGCTGTGCGGCGGCGTGAAGACGCCGATATTGTCCTCAGAGGGGCGCCCTACACGGCCGCACCAAGGGGGATTTGGCAGCGCCGCGGCGTATCTAACTCGGACGAAGAAGTGGGTGATCTGCAGAGGACCAGAATCCGGAGGGCGAACCATGACTCGCAGTGAGGTAGGGAAGGCACAGATTCGGGCAGCCGGAATGCTGGACGGGCTGAGCATAGCCCTGACGGCAGCCGAGCGCGAAAGCATCGAGGTGGCAGACTTCGGGCTTGGTGAGCTCGAGCGCACAGGACTTGAGATCGTAACGTACATCAACACCGACCGTTATTGCGCCAAAGAGCTGGTGCTGTTTCCGCGCCAGACATGCCCCGAGCATAGGCATCCGTCAGTGAGCGGCGACCCAGGCAAGATGGAGACATTTCGCTGCCGCTCGGGGACGGTCTGGCTCTACGTCGCGGGCGCCTCAACTCCGCAGCCAAAGGCCCGCGTGCCCGAGGGAAGCGAGAAGCACTACACCGTCTTCCACGAGGTCGAGCTGAACCCGGGCGAGCAGTACACCATCCCGCCGGACACGCTGCACTGGTTTCAGGGCGGCGACAAGGGCGCGATCGTCTCGGAGTTCTCGAGCACAAGCCGCGACGAGGCCGACTTCTTCACCGATCCTCGCATCAAGCGGATGCCGACGGTAGACGGCTAAGGCAATCGCCGCGCGGAGAAGGAGGCACGGCGCCTAGAGCGGACCCGTGCCTGCTGCCCGCTGTTTGATAGGGCACCTCGCCCCCGCTCGTTGTTGCTCTCAGTAACCAAGCACACGTCTAGCCGGCTGGTATACTGGCCCCCGTCCGTGGCTCTTCTGCAAGGAGATTCCTGTGTCGGAACAGACATTTGGGTATATCGTCATCGGCGGCGGGCTGGCCGGCGGCAACGCCGTGAAGGGCATTCGCGAGAGAGACCAGCACGGATCGGTGCTGCTCATCGGGAGCGAAAGGCACATGCCGTATGACCGGCCGCCGCTGACGAAGCAGTTGTGGTTCGGCAAAAAGACCATCGAGCAGATCGTCGCGCTCGATCGGGAGTATTGCGACCAAAACGGCGTGCAGGTGGAGCTTGGCCAGGACGTCACAGCGATCGATCCCGGGCGCAAGACGATCACGCTCGCGAGTGGGAGGAGCTACCGATACGGGAAACTCCTGCTGGCGACCGGCGGCGCGCCCCGCGAGCTCACCATTCCCGGCGGCCGCCTCGACGGCGTCTACTACTATCGCTATCTCGACGACTACCTGCGCATGCGAGAGCAGGCAAGCGAAGGGAAGTCGGCGGTTGTGATCGGCGGAGGGTTCATCGGTTCGGAGATCGCGGCCGCGCTCGCCGTCAACAAGCTGGACGTGACGATGGTATTTCCATCGCCCTATCTGGTCAGCCGGGTGTTCCTGGACTACCTCGGGAAAGCCATCCAGCAGCGCTATGTCGAGAAGGGCGTGAAGATGCTCACCGGCGACGGCCCAAAGTCGATCTCGAAGAGCGGCAGCAGGTTCGTCACCGAGACCAAGAACGGACAGCGGCTCCAGTCCGACATCGTCATCGTCGGCGTCGGCATCGCGCCGAACGTGACGCTGGCGCAGCAGGCCGGGCTGGATGTCAGCGACGGAATCGTCGTTAACGAGTTCCTACAGACGTCGAATCCCGATATCTACGCAGCGGGCGACAACGCGTGCTTCCACTCCTACGCACTCGATCAGCAGACCCGGATCGAGCACTGGGACAATGCCGTCATCCAGGGCGCGTGGGCGGGCCGGAACATGGCCGGCGCTCACGAACCATTCACGTACATGCCCTATTTCTATTCCGATCTATTCGAGTTCGGCTACGAGGCGGTGGGCGAAGTCAGCTCATCGCTGCGGACCGTCACCGATTGGCAGAAAGAGAACGACACCGGAGTGGTGTACTATCTGAAAGAGGGGAAGATACGGGGCGCGATGATGTGCAATGTGTGGGGAAAAGTAGACGCGGCGCGGGAACTCATCTGGAAGGCGGAGTGGGCGGACGCGCAGAGCGTTGAGGCGCTCATCAGATAGGGTGGGGAGGCCGTAATGACATTGCTGCAGGAGAAATGCAGACCGTGCCAGGGCGGAGAGCCGACGCTGTCCGTGGGTGAAGCCGAAGAACTGGCACGACAGACGCCGGAATGGTCGCTTGAGGACAAGGTGATCGAGCGGCAGTTCAGGTTCAAGGATTTCCGGGAGGCGATCGCCTTCGTCAACAAGGTGGCCGACCTCGCCGAAAGCGAGGGCCACCATCCGGATATCTTCATCTCGTGGAACAAGGTGCGGCTCACGCTGACCACGCATAAGATCGGCGGTCTGTCGCGCAACGATTTTGTCCTGGCCGCGAAGATCGACGAGTTGTTGAGCTAGCAGTGGAGACCCGGCGCCGGAAGGTGCAAGTGGACACGGCTCGGGGATGAGCGAGAACTGGCTGGAGGGAAGAACGGCGCTGGTCACAGGCGCCGGCAAGCGTATCGGGCATGACCTTGCCGTCGCGCTCGCCGACGAGGGCGCGAACATTGTCGTGCACTACCGCAGTTCCGCCGACGAGGCAGAGAAGCTTCAGGGGGAACTGCGCAAAAGCGGCGTGAAGTCGTGGCTCGTGAACGCGGATTTCGAAAAGCCCGAGGAGTACGAGACCCTGATCGACCGGGCCCGGCGCATCGCCGGATCGCTGGACGTCCTCATCAACAGCGCGGCGATCTTCCCCCCGAGCACCCTCGACGACGTTCAGTTCAGGGATGTCGTCCAGAGCCTGCAGGTGAACGCTTGGGCGCCGTTCGTCTTGAGCCGCAGCTTTGCGCGAATCGCGAAGTGTGGGAAAATCATCAACATGCTCGATTCGCGCGTCACCAGCTACGACTGGGGGCATGTTGCCTACATTCTCAGCAAACACGCATTGACCACCCTGACAGAGATGTTGGCCCTTCGATACGCGCCTGACATCACTGTGAACGGGATCGCGCCAGGGCTGATCCTGCCGCCGCCCGGCAGAGATGATTCCTATGTGGAGCACCTGGCGAAGACGGTGCCGCTGAAGCGTCGCGGCGATCCTGATGATATCGCCGAAGCCGTCATCTATCTGCTGAAGAGCGACTTCGTCACCGGCCAGGTGATCTACGTAGATGGAGGCCGCCATCTCAGGGAGTACAATCGTGGATCGTATCCTGATTAGCGATCTCGGAGTACGCTGCATCATCGGGATCACCGAAGAGGAGCGCCGCGAGAAGCAGGACGTGGTCATCAGCCTCTCGCTGTTCGCCGATCTCACCACGGCCGGCCGAACCGACAAGTTTGCCGATGCAGTTGACTATCGGGCCATCAAGAAGCGGGTCCTGGCGCTAGCAGAGGAGTCGCGCTTCTACCTCGTGGAGGCGCTGGCAGAGTCGATTGCAGCGGCCTGCCTTGAGCAGCGGGCCGTGCAACAGGTTACCGTGAGAGTAGAGAAGCCGTCAGCGCTGCGCTTTGCTCGCAGCGTCGGCGTCGAGATCACCCGCGCCCGCGACTAGCACAGCATGGCTCGATCATTCGTGGCAATCGGCTCGAACATAGAGCCGGA
>JBEKKD010000255.1:0-7352 GCA_050010895.1 Armatimonadota bacterium | reverse complement strand
CGAGGCAGGCTTCACGCGCCGTCGCCTCAACGAAGCATCCGAGCTCGCCCGAGAGGCGCTCAAACAGGACAAGAGGAACGCGGACGGCTATGCGCTCTTGGGCGACATCCTGAGAGAACAGGGCAACTACCAGAATGCCCTGACGATGTACAACTACGCCATCCAGTTCGCACCCAACAACCGCCGCTATTGGCAATTATTGGAGGAAGTAACCGCGCTGCGAGAGGGAAGAGCGGTCGCCCGCAAGTACCGCCGCGAGCGGCCCAGCGTCTTCAACCGCCCGCCATCTGCCTGGGTAGGTGTGGGCCTGGCGCTGATCCTCGTCGGGCTCAGCATCCTCTACGTGCAGCAGCGATGGGGTGACCCAGTCTTCTTCGGCATCCCCCGTAACCTGCTCTACGTGGCCGTCGGCGACGGTTTCTTCATGGGCTTGGTGCTCGCGGCAACGGCGATTATCGCGCCCATGGATGACGAGCTTCTCTGGTACCAGGTCACCGGGATGGGAGCCGAAACCACGCCCGTCGGGGTGTTCGTTGCTCTCCCGGGGTTCGTGTTCTTCTGGGCCGCGCCCGTCTTCTACGGCATCATCGGGATGATGGACGAGTACTTCTCCTTTTCCATCGTCATCACCCTCGGGGTCTCGGCGCTCTTGACCATCGCGTTAGGCCTCCTCGCCCCGGCCGACAGCCGCACCGCCGTCTATCTGCTCGCCGGCAACTTCGTCTTCCTCGGTTTCATTGCCGGCTGGCTCTTGGGCAGCCTGCGGCGTCGCGTCTTCGAGCATTAGCGCGTCCCCCGCGTTCTGCGCGCCATGGTATTTCGGGGCTTCAGTCCCGAAACCGTATCTGAACAAACACTCCCGCATTGCTATAGTAAGCCAAGCGATTCGGGGACCGCTCACTCTCCTCCCAGCAGCCTCCGTGGCTCTGCCTTCACCACGACCTCCCCCTCGCCGCCACCGGGCGACGCCCACGCCGTCAGGCCGACCTCCTTCACGCCCTCCATAGTCCTGGACAGCCGCGACGGCTCCGCCCACGCATCGAGTTCCCGATCAGCCCTGTGCGCGATGGGCAGTCGCTCGCGTTTGTCCGCGAACGCCCTCCGGCACCGCGTGAGCGCCTCCTGATCGGTCGCCATGACGTAGAAGTCGCCGATGGTTGCCGAACTGGACTCTTTGAGCAGCGCTCCGAAGAGCAGTCGCGCCGGCGGGATCATCTCCTCAGCCGGCGCCGCCACGATAGTGGCCAGCCTCCCTGCGGTCTGCGACGGGCTCGCGCCGGGCGACGCCACCGCTGCCACCAGTAGATTGTCCGGCAGCGACGCCAGCCCCGCCGCGGGTCCGAGGAACATGAATGGCAAGATGGACCGCCGCGACGCGCTCGGCCGCGCTTGTGTTGGCGCGAGCCGCCCCGGCTCGTGCGCCAGCACATACGCCGCCGTATCCCTTGGCAGGAGTCGCCCGAGTTGCTCGAGCTGGTTCGGCACGGCCGACGCGGCAGTCTCCTCAGTGCTGGCGTATACTCCCTTCAATAGCACGCCGTCCTTGTTCGGTGAGATCGCCACTGCAAGCGCCCCCCGCTCCCTCCGCCCGTGCTCGGGCGCATTCGTCTGACGGCCATACATGCCGTACGCAAGCTTACGGAGAGCCCATATCCACCCTCGCAGGAGCGCCGGCATCACCTGTTGCGTCACCCGCGCCGCTGTCGCCACATCGAAGTATGCCCAGATCGCCGTATCCGGGGGCAGCCGCTCATAGCTGCGCGTGAACGCCGCGCTTGTGACCAGACGCTCCGCGGGATGCTGCGCTGCCACCAGGCAGTCCGCCACCACATCCAGGGACGGGCTTACCACAATGCAGCCGTCGCGCGTCGCGTATGCCACCTGCGAGTGGTGCATCTCGTCGCGCCACACGGTGATAGTGTCGCTATCGCGCCTAGCGATCAGGCGTTTCCATTCCATCTTCTGCGCCGTCGGATTCGTCGCTCGATCGAGCGCTGCGCGCGCTCGCCTCATGCTCGTCGCTCGCGCCACCAGCACCACCGATCGGGGAGAGAACGCGGGGGCAGTATCTGTTCGGACGGTCCCGACGACCATCTCGCCACCAAACCAAGGCTGGACGTCCTTGCGCACGTCCAGCTTCAGTCCGGTCCAGTCCACAATGCTCTGGCTGAGATCGATCGCGCGGTGCTCCAGACGGTCGACATCTGATTTCGACCAGACCTGCCGCATCTTCAGCACCGCCGGGCTGCTTGGCCGGAGGTCGAATGCCACCACCGCGCGAGCCGTAGCAGGGAGAAAGTCCGCAGGCGGACGCGTCATGCCTGGCCTCAGGAACTGCTCTGCGATCATCACTGCCGCGATAGCCACCACCACCGTGGCCGCGGCCACAGCGTACAGCCAGATCGGTCGCCGCCGCGCCGCGCCCGCGCCACCGGACTGTCGGGCGCGACTCGTCATCCGTCGGCCCCCGTACCAGACGCCGGATCATCACGTGAGGTGTTTCGGGACTTCAGTCCCGAAGCAAACGCCTCATATGCCTCACGGCCGAAGAGCACGAACTCGACGGACTCCAGCGTGGTGCCTGACCCCACATGCTCGGCGACCGCGTCACACATGATGCGGGCACACTCCCCCAGCGGGAATCCACCTACCCCCGTCCCCAGAGCGGGAAACGCGATGCTGCGCAGCCTGAGTTCTCTCGCGCCCGCCAGCGCGCTGAGCGTCGCCGCTCGGATGTAAGCCGCGTTCGTCGCCAGATCCGCCCCCATGACCGCGGCGTGGATCACGTGGCGCGCCTTCAGACTGCCGGCCGTTGTAACCACTGATTCCCCGATCGCGATGGGCCCCTTCGCCATTGCCTCCCGCTCGATCTCGGCGCCACCCCGATGCTTGATCGCCCCCGCCACGCCGCCACCCATCCAGAGCTGATTGTTCGCGGCATTCACCACCGCGTCAACGTCGCGCCCGCAGATATCCCCCTCGACCAGCCTCAGCGTCGCCGAGCCGACTTTGCGTTTCATCACCTCGCCTCACACGCTCGTCTGCATCGACACTTCAGATCCGCGCCCCTTCGTTACAATCCGCCCCGTTCCGCCAGCCTTCGGCTGGCCTATCTGCGTGCTCTGGGGACTGCGGTCTCCGCTCACCCCCGTGCAACTCGCTTGAAGACCCATCTTGCCCCATCCCTGATGGCACGTACCACCCGCTCCGCCGGGCCCCGTCGAAACGCGAACTGCGCGTCGCGCTCGTTCCAGAGCTGTCCCACGAGGAGCCGCGCTTTCATCACGCCCCGCAGATCATCGACGCGGAATCGCTCGAACGCCAGCCTCTTCAGCACATTCAGCCGGCTCCCGCGGGCGAACGCGGAGGCGAAATCAAGCAGATAAGGCCTGCCCTCCGCGGTCACCACAATGTTGGCCCGATTCTTAATGTCGCAGTGTACCACGCCTCGCGCGTGCATCTCCTCCACCAGGTCGAGAAGGCGGTCGAAGAACTCCGCGGACAGCTCGCGGTCAGCGCAATCCGCACAGCTTCTCCCCTCGATGTGCTCCACCAGCAGCGCCCATCGGTCTAGGCGCCGGATGAGGTGCGGCACGCCCGGCGCTCCTTCGAGCACCGTGTAGATGCTCGCCTCCCTACCGATCAACCACGGGCCGGCCACCGTCCGCATGAGCCAGCCACCGGTGCGGAAATCCTTGAGCACCGCGCGCCGGCCTCGGTCCTCGAGCAGCAGGAGCTCCGCCCGGCTGCCGCCGCCGGGGCGCAGCCGCTTCCTCACGTACTGCTGGATGTTCTTCCGTGTGAGCTCGCAGAAGGGCTCGCGGCCCGGCATTCGGTCTTCCTTCGTCCGCTCAACTGCTGTCATAGGGATTCGAGTTACTTCCTGTTGCGTCCACGGCATCCCTGCCGCTGCCTGCGCCGTGCGGCCAGCGGCACAATGGCGTACCCAGACGACCGCCGCAACCACGCTGGATGCTAGCGGCGTCGCCAGGCACGGTATACTAATGAATGTCGCATTACAAAGTAAGGCGACATTCATCCCAGGAATATCCTGGGAGCCGTTCGAGGACCAAGGCGATCTTACTTCGATGCGCGAAGGTCATTAGTGCGATAGCCAACAAGGAGTATGATCCGATGAAACTGTACCACAAGACGCCGCTGCTTCCCCTCGTTCTGGCGGTGGTGCTTTTCGGGGCGCTGGCGGTCGCCGCACTCTCCTCCGAATCCGCCGCTCCAGCCCCCGCCGCGGTGCAGTCTGCGTCCGCAGACCCCGACGCGCTCGACTGGACCGGCACCGCTCAGAAATGGGTGCCGATCATCAGCGTCGAGCAGGGCGGCCTCTCTGTCGGCGCAGCCCAGATCGCCGGACCGACCGCGCAGGTCGAGAAGGTCAAGGCCGTCGCCCAGTTGCGACTCGAGTTCAAGAGCATCGCCCGCATCTACGCCTACATCCCCGTCGCCACCTTGAGCGTCACCAAGCTGGACCGCGTTCAGGGCGTAAGCGTCTGGGCGACTGGTGATCTTCGTATCATCAAGTTCTAGGCGGAGAGGAGCCAAGCCATGAACGCACGTACGAGAAGAATTGCCGTTCTCCTGATCGCCGGCTTGCTCTGCCTGAGCCTCGCCGGAGCCGCCTCCTACGCGCTCGGCCTGGGCAGCATCCTCAAGGTTGGCGGCATCGCTTTCCTGGTGAGCCAGTACGGGGACCAGATCGACAGGTTCGTCACGAGTTCGCTGGGTGAGAGAGGCGCGGCCGCGCACGGTGCGACCAAGGTCGTGCCCATCCTCTCCCTCGGTGGTGGCGGATACATCGGCGCCGCGCAGGTCGTCGGCAGCCCTGAGAATGTCCGGAAGACCAAAGCCGTCTTCCAGGTCGAGGGCCGGATCGGGAGTTTCACCCCGCGGATCTTCGTCCCGGCATATGTGGACAAGGCGGCGACAACGCCGGAGCGAGCCAAGGGAGTCGGAGTCTCAGCCGTGATCGAATTCCGGATCTGAAGGCCCGGCCGGCCTGCCACAAATGGCTGCAGGGGCCCCTGGCGGGGCCCCTGCGTACCGATGGACAGGGGGGGTGCAGTAACCGGGAACCGGTTACATTGCCTCTGTTCCACAAAATCTCGCTGATCTGAGATGGGCCCGGACAGCGCACTGTGCGCCTCTGGGCCGCCTCCTAGTCCAGCACGTACACCTGGACCTTACGCCGTCCCCATCGGATGGCTTCAGCGTACGTATCGAAGCACAGATCGATGCGGTGGCCCTTGATGGCGCTGCCTCGATCCGCCGCGACCGCAAACCCATAGCCCGGGACGTAAAGGCGCGTGCCCATCGGGATCACGCGGTCATCGACCGCAGCGACGCCCTTCTTCGCCTTCACGCCGGTCGCCGTGAATCCGCTCGCATACTTGCCGCAGCTCCTTGGTCCGGGATCGTAGGCCGTTGCGTGCATTCGGATTGGCTTCCGATAGTCTCCGCCGCGGCTCGGCTCGCCGCGCGTGCCCCGGAGCACCACGGTGTCGCGGGCGGGGATAATGACCTTCTCTTTGACGACGCCCTTCTTCGTAGGCTGGCCGTCCTTCTCCCAGACTCGTGTGATGCGCGTCACCAGCCCATCGCCCCCGCGCTCGAGAATCTTAGTATAGCCGGCCGGCTGTTCCGGATCGCCCAGCACCACCGTGCGGCCCTCGACCGTCACGTCCTCGGTCTCCTGCCGCCGCGTGACTCGCTCGACACGGATCTTCACGCCCTCGGTGATCGCCTTGTCCGGCGCAGGGGATACGCGGTCCAGCCTGCTCAGCGCGACGCCGATCTCGTCCAGCGCCTGGCCGACAGTGTCGGCTGCGGTGCGAACCTCCCGGCTCTGGCCATCAGCCGTAATAGCGATCGTTCGGACAACTATGGTTAGCGACTCGGGCTGCTGCGCGGACGCGCCGAACCTGAGCACGCATAGAACCGCCGCGATCGCGGCAAGCAGCGCAAGAAACTTTGCTCGTCCCAAAACCTCACTCCCGGCGGCGCGATCCCTCTGTGTCGATCCCGTCCGCTCTGATTGGCCGACGCGCGCGTTGGTCGGGCCAATGTCAGGCCATGCGGCATCGCGGCTGCATGGCCGGCAAAGGTGCTACTGCGTGGTCACTGCCATGGGAGTGCTGCTGCGATGAGAGGCTGCGAATGCTGAGTGTCTGATTAGTGTGAAGAGGGCGATCCTTCGCCCAAGAACCCGCGGATTGTTACACAATCTCCCGGTTCGGTCAAGCGTGACTCGTGCCTGAGCCAGGCCCCACAATGTGCAGAAGACGCTACAGCAGCCCTGGGGGCCCCAATAGAGGCAGCGGGCTGCCTCGGAAAGCCTGGAGCCCCCTGCGAGAAAGCTGTGCGGCCGTCCGAGACAGCCCGCTGCCGGCGCAACGGTGCGCATCGTCTTATTCCACAAACCGCCGCCACAGCGAGAGTCATCTGGTTGCTTTGAAACCGCAGGGACCCGAGAGGTGTCCGTGCGGCCAGAGCGTCCTCTGTCGCTGCTCCAGGCCGCCGAGAGCGAAAAGGGCGGCTGGCGTCCGCCGAAGCGGACGCCACTCCTTTCAACGCAACGATTTCGCAGCGCGCACAGCCGTCGCGTCGTGTCCGGTGCTGCGACAGAAGCGCCGTAACGGACGTCGTGCCCCTCTCAGTATGTGAGCGTCAGTTGGAGCGGGATGTGCCCCGAGGTTCCGCGGAGTTGCGCGTTCTTCACGACGCCCATCGTCTTCACATGCGGTCGCACTGCCGGATTGATGAGGATGTAATCCAGCCGTTCCGTCGGCTTCCCAGCGGGATAGGTCATCTGAGCGCTCCGCAGTACCACCGCCGCGTCCTGCAGCCCCTCCCGCCCCCATGCCTTCACGGTACCCATCGCCGACTTCGAATCGAATGATGCCATCAGGATGAAGTTGTGCTTCGCCGCTTCTTTCGCCAGCTTGGCCACGACGCTTTCGGAGTATGTTGCCTCAGCCGCGTCCCGGGGTCGCACCAGCGCGACTTTGACGATCTGGCGCCCTATCCTCAGGTCCGCCTTCATGCCCAGTAGCTTGTTCATCGCCGACCCCGATAGGGGAGCGGACTTGGCGATCGGATACCTGGAGAGGATGGCCGAGCCGAAGTCGGCCCCGGAGTATGCAGGCTCGTACGCGAAATACATCCCCATAGATCTGGCCATGCTCTCGACGGCAGCGCGGCCACCCCCAGCCTGGTTCGGCAGTTGCTGCAGAGCCAGCACATCCGGGTGCACATACATCAGCGCGCTCTTCATCTGCTGTGTGTTCACCGCGCTGAGCGCCGCGTCTGCGCTGACGAACTTCACTGTCGCCGCCGCGGCC
>JBEKKD010000254.1:0-6473 GCA_050010895.1 Armatimonadota bacterium | reverse complement strand
CGGATGGGGCGGTTTCCAACGACGTGATCCTTCGCTCCGCTCAGGATGACAGGAAGATCGTCGGAAGAGCCCGGCTCCCATAGGGGGCGTCGGCACTAAAGTACCGACGCAACGGTGGACTCACGCATGGCGAAGCAGACCAGTCGGTATATGTGCGATAGCTGCGGGGCGGAGTCGGCGCAGTGGCTCGGCAAATGCAGCGCGTGCGGTGAGTGGAATACGCTGGTCGAGGTGAAGGTCAGGGCGGCGAAGAGCGCCGCGGTGAAACGCGGGCTGGCGCAGGAGCCGGTGGCGCTGACGGAGGTGGCGGCGGAGAGGGAGCCGCGCAAGACGACGGGAATGGGCGAGCTGGATCGAGTGCTGGGCGGGGGTGTGGTGGCGGGGGGGCTGGTGCTGCTCGCCGGCGACCCTGGGATCGGGAAGTCCACGCTGCTGCTGCAGTGTGCGAACAGCTTCGCAGGGAACCACGGGGCGTGCCTGTACGTCTCAGGTGAGGAGTCGTTGGGTCAGGTGGCGATGCGGAGCCGGCGGATCGAGCCGCTGTCGCCGGAACTGCTGTTGCTGGCGGAGATGGATGTCGAGCAGATCGAGAGCCAGGTGGAGCGGACGAGGCCGCAGCTTCTGATCGTGGACTCGGTGCAGGCGCTCTACTCGGCGGAGACGGATTCGCTGCCGGGATCGCCGAGCCAGGTGCGGGAGTGCGCGACGCGGCTGCTGCGGGTGGCGAAGGACCTGGGAGTGCCGACGTTTCTGGTCGGGCACGTGACGAAGGACGGATCGGTGGCAGGGCCGCGGCTGTTGGAGCATATGGTGGACACGGTGCTGGCGCTGGAGGGCGACCGGCATTCCGGCCACCGCATTCTGCGGACGACGAAGAACCGGTTCGGCTCGACCGATGAGATCGGCATGTTCCAGATGACGGAGGGAGGACTGGAGGGGGTGCCGGACGCGAGCGCGGCGCTGCTGGCGGAACGGCGGGCAGGGGTGCCGGGGTCGAGCGTGGCTGCGGCTGTGGAAGGGAGCCGGCCACTGCTGGTGGAGATACAGGCGTTAGTCAGCGCCGGTCCGGCGTATGGCACGCCGCGGCGAAGCGTGACCGGAGTAGACTACAATCGCACATGCCTGATACTGGCCGTACTCGAGAAGCGGGCGGGCATGTCGCTGGGCAGCCAAGACGTATTCGTCAACGTTCCGGGAGGCATCCGCGTCACCGAGCCGGCGCTCGATCTGGGGGTGGCGCTGGCGGTGGCGAGCAGTGTGAAGGACCAGGCGCTGCCGGAGGACCTGGCGTGCATCGGCGAGATCGGGCTTACGGGGGAAGTGCGCTCGGTCCCGAGACTGGCGGCGAGACTGAATGAGCTGTCTCGACGCGGTTTCAGGAAGTGCCTGGTGCCGGCGGGCTCAGGGGAGCGGGGCTCAGGGGGGATGTCGCTGATGGCGGTCGAGAACGTGCAGGACGCGTTCAGGCTGGCGTTTTGAGGCGGTTTGTCGGCAATCGCGACAAAAGGTATACTGAGGGAGTCTAAAGGGAGGGTGATCGCGCGGGGGGATCCGGCCGGTCTGGCGACAGAGGCAGAGGTCCTGCTATCTCCTTCGCCGAATTCTCATCATATAAGGCGTGCTTGGCGAGGCGCCGGAGAGTTGCGGATGGTGACACGTGTTACTGGACTCATCCTAAGCTTGGCCGTGGGCGCGCTGACTGCATGGGTTTCATCGGCGGTTGCGTCCGCGTACGTGATCGACTGGATCCAGGGCAAAGAGCACTTTGTTCCTTTCCAGGACTTCGAGACGACCTATAAGCTGCTTTTCCCAGTGCTGGGGATGATCGTGGGTTTCACGGCTGCGAGCATCCTCTATCGGCAGGCAGTGAACCTCGCGAGGGACGTGTTGTCGGACCTGAGGAAGGTGCCGGGACGGGATAAGGCGGCGGTCGTCCTAGGCATTTTCATCGGTCTGAGCGTGACCGCGCTGCTGGGGATGCTGCTGGTGCGGATCCCGAACTACGGCGCTCAGCTCACGGTGCTGGTGGGGCTGATCAGCGTGTACCTGGGCGTGTTCATCACGTTGAGCATGAAAGAAGAGCTGTATTTCTTCTTCCCGAACCTGGCGGGGAGGCCGGGAGAGGCGCTGGCGGCCGCGGGCGCGCCAAAGCTTCAGCCGAAGCTGCTCGACACCAATGTCATCATCGACGGCCGGATCGCCGATGTGGCGCGCGCCGGATTCGTCGAAGGCCCGATTTACATCCCGGGGTTCGTGCTGGAGGAGCTGCACCTGATCGCCGACTCGTCGGACTCGCTGAAGCGCAATCGGGGCCGCCGGGGGCTGGATATTCTGAACCAGATGCAGCAGGAGCCCAATCTCGCGGTCAATGTGTACGATCAGTATGCGACGCCGATCAAGAGCAGCGACCCGGTGGACGCGAAGCTGGTGCTGCTGGCGAAGGAGCTGAACGGAGCGATCGTCACCAACGACTTCAACCTGAACAAAGTGGCGCAGCTTCAGGGCGTCCGGGTGATGAACGTGAACGAGCTGGCGAATGCGGTGAAACCGGTGGTGCTGCCGGGCGAAGAGCTGACGGTGATGATCGTGCGGGAGGGCAAGGAGCCCGAGCAGGGGGTGGCTTACCTGGATGATGGAACAATGGTGGTGGTGGAGCGGGGAAAGGACCACATCGGAGAGAACCTGCGGGTGGCGGTGACGAGCGTGCTGCAGACGGTGGCCGGCAAGATGATCTTCGGCAATGTACAGAATTCGCAGGAGTACTCTAATCGGAACCAGCGCAATGAGGCCACGCACGGCCGCGTTGATAGCGGCGGCGGGTCGCGGAGAAAGACTCGGTAGCCCTGACAACAAGGCGTTCGTGCTCCTGAACGAGAAGCCCCTGGCATGGTACGCGCTGGATGCCATACGCGCAGCCGGGGGGATAGAGGAGATCGTGCTGGTGGTCGCGCCCGCGGATGTAGAGCGGGCGCGCCGCTGTTTCCTGAGCGCCGATTCGGGCGAGGGGTGCGACGCGGTGACGCTGAAGGTCACGGCCGGGGGCGAGCAGCGGCAGGAGTCGATCCGCGCGGGCCTGACGGAGGTGAATCCGGAGTGCGATCTGGTGCTGGTGCACGATGCGGCGCGGCCGCTGGTGCGGCCGGCTCTGATCCGGCAGTGCATCGAGGCCGCGGGCAGACATGGCGCGGTCATCGCCGCAGTTCCGGCAACGGACACGGTGAAGGAGGTGGGCGCGGAGGGGGCAGTGGCGGCGACGCTCGACCGATCGCGGGTCTGGCTGGTGCAGACGCCACAAGTCTTCCGCTACGGATGGTTGATGGAGGCGCACGAGAAGGCGGCGGATTCGGGGTTCGCGGGGACAGATGACGCGGCACTGGTCGAGCACCTGGGCCACCGGGTACATGTAGTTTTGGGCGACATTGACAACATCAAAGTGACCTGGAATGAGGACCTGAGGCGCGCGGAGCGGTACCTCTTGTATGAGGGCCGATCGGGAGTCAACGAGGATATGTTGCAGAGCGGCGACATCCGGGCGGGAGAGGCGCGGTTGTCACAGAGGCAGCAGACACGGGAGAGGGAAGCAGCCTACAGGTCAGGAATCGGCTATGATGCGCACCCCTTCGGGACCGGCCGGCCGCTCGTTTTAGGGGGAGTAGTGTTTGCGAGGGAGACGGGGCTCGACGGCCATTCGGATGCAGACGTGGTGTGTCACGCGATCTGCGATGCACTGCTGGGCGCGGCCGCGGCGGGGGATATCGGTGGGCGCTTTCCCGACACAGACCCTCAGTATGCCGGCATCAGCAGTCTGGCTCTGCTCTCGCGATCGGCTCAGATCGTGAGATCGGCGGGGTGGAATATTGAGAATGTGGACGCGGTGGTGATCGCGGAGGCACCGAAGATCGCTCCGAGGGTGGCGGAGATGCGACGGGCGCTGGCGGGAGCGATGGGAGTGACGGCGGAACAGGTAAGCGTGAAAGGGAAAACGACGGAGGGAATGGGATTTGCCGGCCGGCGCGAGGGGATAGCGAGCGAGGCGATCGTATTGCTGAAGGGACGCGGCGCAGCTTCAGAATTGTGAGGTGGAGATATGCAAGTCAACATTACGGCCAGGGGAGTTGTCGTACCATCGAACTTCAAGGAGCAGACAGAGAAGAAGCTGGGGAAGCTGGAGCGTTTGCTGCGCAAGATCGACACAGTTGACGTCACGTGCTCGCACGAACGGCAGTGGCAGGTGGTCGAAATGATGATCAATGCCAACGGTCTGCTGGTGCGGGGGCAGGACCGGGCGGCGGATATCCGCTCGGCGCTGGAGAACCTGGTAGACAAGCTGGAGCGCCGGGTCAAGAAGTCCCGAAGCAAGCTGCTCCAGCGGTACCGGGAGCATCCGGAGACGCGGCAGGCATGGGCGGAGCCGATCGAGGAGGCGGCGGAGGAGGCCGGTGGGCTGGCGCCGACAGTGGTGAGGAGCAAGCGGTTTCCACTGAAGCCGATGACGCCGGACGAGGCGGCCGACGAGATGGAGCTGATCGGGCACGATTTCTACGTGTTCATCAACTCCGAAACCGACCAGGTAAATGTGCTGTACCGGCGAAAGGTAGGGAATTACGGGCTGATCGAGCCGGAGTTCTAGAGGTCCGTGCGGCCGGAGTTGGGTGCGCGCGCGGCGGAATGGATCTCCAGACGGGGCTGCTGCCCTGGAACGTGATGTCTGCGTCCGATCGCGGAGGCGGGCATCCTGAGGAAGCGGAAGATCAGTGGCGCTGAACCTTGCGGAATTCAGAGGGCTGGTACGGCAGGAGTTCGGGGCTCGGCTGGAGCGTGCGACTCCGGCGAGCGTGCGGGAGTTCCTGGATCGCATGCAGGTGCGACTGCACAACGAGTCGGGCGAGAAATCGCCGTACGTGATCACGGATCAGGGCCCGCGCAGCTATGAGGAGATCGTGAGCGAGTTCTTCTCCCGCGCGCTGGACTACCCGGCGGAACAGGCGCTGATCATGATCTGGCTGCTGGCGTTCGAGCAGCATTTCGCGATGCTGGAAGAGGATTACGCGAGGCGGTTCATCACGATCTTCGGCGACGGGGAGATCGTGTAGGGCCGGGCCTGTCGGGCGCTGATAGCGTGGATTCGGGAGCCCCGTGCGGGGCTCCCGTTCTTCATCTAGGGACGTTCGCCCAATGAAGTAACATCGGGCGAACGTCTTCGTTCAGGTATTCGCTGGCTCTTTGATGACTTTCGCCCTTACTCCTTCAGCCGAAAGTCATTGGACCAGGCGGAGGCAGCCGGGCAGGACGGGCGAGTCTCTGCAACGAACTTCGAGTGCGGCGCGCCCCTGGCGCGAGCCATGCCTGCATGAACATAGCTGATTTCGACTACGATCTTCCCCCCGAGTTGATAGCCCAGGAGCCGGCTCGCCCTCGCGATTCCTCTCGCCTGCTGGTGCTGCATCGCGAGGCGGGCGTGGTGGAACACCGGGTTTTTGGCGACGTCGTGTCCTATCTCGCGCCGGATGACGTGGTGGTGGTCAACGATACTCGGGTCATCCGGGCGCGGCTGTGGGGGCGCCGCGAGCCGGGCGGCGGGCGGGCGGAGGTGCTGTTGCTGGCGGAGCGCGAGGAGAATGTGTGGGAGGGGCTGGTCACTCCGGGCCGCCGGCTGCCGCCGGGACGACAGATCGTGTTCGGCGAGGGGGAGCTGAAGGCGGAGGTGCTGGAGCGCACGGCGAGCGGAGGACGGCTGCTGCGGTTCTCGGGGGCCGGCGATGTGCGCTCGCACCTAGATCGCATGGGCGAGGTGCCGCTTCCGCCCTATATTCACCGGCCGCTGGATAGGGAGGCGGATTATCAGACGGTATACGCCCGCGAGCCGGGAGCGGCCGCGGCTCCGACGGCGGGGCTGCATTTCACGCCGGAGATGCTGGAGGCGGTTCGGGCGCGAGTGCGGGCCGTGGTGTCTCTGACGCTGCACATCGGGGTGAGCACGTTTCGGCCGATCCACGTGGAGCAGATCGAAGAACACGAGATGCACGCGGAGAGCTACGCGATCCCGGAGGCGACGGCGACGCTGGCGGCGGGTGCGGCGCGGGTGGTTGCCGTGGGCACGAGCACGGCGCGGGCGCTGGAGGCGGCGACGCAGGAGAAGGGAGCGGCGTCCGCAAGCGGGGCGCCTGCGCCGGTCGTGCGGGCGGGCCTCGGCGAGACGGATCTGTTCATCTTCCCTGGCTATCGGTTCCGTCTGGTGAAGGCGCTGCTGACGAATTTTCACATGCCGCGCTCGACGCTGCTGCTGCTGGTGTGCGGATTCGCGGGCAGAGAGGCTGTGCTGCGGGCATACCGGGAGGCGGTGGAGCGCAGGTATCGATTCCTGAGCTTTGGGGACGCAATGCTGATCGTGTGAGTGGGAAGGCGGCGGTCCGGCTCACCGTGGTCCGGCTGGTCCACAGCTGGGGTCCGCCGCGAGGACAAGGCGGCGGTCC
>JBEKKD010000253.1:0-6476 GCA_050010895.1 Armatimonadota bacterium | reverse complement strand
TCGGTGATCGTTCAGCCCAACGGCATGATTCTCTCCACGGGACCCACGGGTTCCGGCAAGACGACGACGCAGTACTCCGTTCTCAACAAGATCAACTCCGTCGAGAAGAACATCATCACCATCGAGGACCCGGTCGAGTACCAGCTTCGGGGCCTGAACCAGGTACACGTGAACCGCAAAGCCGGCCTCACGTTCGCCAACGCCATGCGCTACTTCGTACGTCAGGACCCGGACATCATCATGGTCGGAGAAATCCGCGACCTGGAAACGGCTGAAACCGCCATCCAGGCATCCCTGACCGGACACCTGGTGCTCTCCACGCTGCACACCAACGACGCCCCGTCGGCCGTCACTCGTATGGTGGACATGGGAGTAGAGCCCTTCTTGATCTCCGCTTCTGTGATCGGCGTGCTTGCCCAGCGTCTCGCCCGTAACATCTGCGGGAACTGCAAGGAGCCGTACAAGCCGCCCGGCGACGCGCTGCGACGCGTTGGCTTCAAGATGGAGGACCAGGACAGCGTTGTGTTCTACCGGGGCCGCGGCTGCGAGGTGTGCCGGCATTCCGGCTACAAGGGCCGCCTCGGTATCTTCGAGCTGATGTTGATGAACGAGGAGATGCAGGATTTGATCGTGAAGCGCGCGCCGCTGTCGGAAGTGCGGAATGCCGCCCTGGCCAATGGCATGAAGACGCTGAAACAGGACGGATTTCAGAAGGTTATCGAAGGCAGGACCACTGTTGAGGAAGTCATGCGCGTGGTATTCACTGCTGGAGGCTCCTAGCAGAACTGGAGATTTCGGGTATGCCGCCGTCGGTCGTTCCGGGAAGGGCGGCCGACATGGCGTTCCTGGGTAGGATGAGAGAGCCGCACGAGGCCGGTGGCGGCCGAGAGAGCAGTCCTGCTGCGTCGCCCCCCAGATGATCGGCGCAGCCGCGGAGGAGGAAGACTCATGGCGGAAGCAAACGAAGCTGTTGCCGCGGCCGCCGCAGGGCGTCTGCCCACGGCGCGAGTGAGTACGCCGAGGGCGATCGAAGAGATCCATCTCGATGACCTGCTGCGCCTCGTAGTCGAGAAGCGCGGGTCCGACCTGCACCTGGCCTCAGGCGTTCCGCCGGTGCTGCGCATCGACGGGGCATTGCTGGCCACGAACTACGAGGCACTGACCGATTTCGAAGTCCAGAGGATGATCTACGCCATCCTCACCGATGAGCAGATTCGCGCCTTCGAGACCGACTACGAACTCGACTGCTCCTATCAACTGAAAGGCATCTCCCGTTTCCGCGTGAACGTGTACCGCGACCGCGGGGCCGTCGCCGGCGCCTTTCGAGTCATCCCGTCCAGAATCCCGACGGTTCGCGAACTCGGGTTGCCGCTGGTTCTCGAGGACCTGAGCCGCCGCCCGCGCGGTCTGGTGCTGGTTACCGGGCCGACCGGTTCGGGAAAGTCCACCACGCTTGCTGCCATGATCGGGCAGATCAATAACGAGCGATCCTGCCATATCATCACCACCGAGGACCCGATCGAGTACCTCCACACCCACCGCCGGAGCCTGATCAACCAGCGGGAATTGGGAGCGGACACCCGCTCCTTCCCTGCCGCGCTGAAGCACGCGCTGCGGGAAGATCCGGACGTGATCCTGGTCGGGGAAATGCGCGACCTCGAAACCATGGCGCTGGCCATCACGGCTGCGGAAACGGGCCACCTGGTCTTCTCGACCGTACACACGAACAGCGCCGCCCAGACCGTAGACCGGATCGTCGACGTGTTCCCGCCGGGGCAGCAGGAGCAGATCCGAATCCAGCTCTCGAACAACCTGGAGGCGGTCGTCTCTCAGCAGCTTCTCCCGCGGGCCGGCACCCCCGGCCGCGTCTGCGCGATGGAGATCATGATCGCCTCGCCTGCGATCCGGAACCTGATCCGGGAGGCGAAAGCCCACCAGATCACCTCCATCATCCAGACGAGCGCGCACCTCGGAATGCAGACGATGGATCAGTGCCTGCGCGACCTGTATCAGCGGGGTCTGATCACCTACGAGGAGGCGATGGCTCGAGCGATGAACCAAGAGGAACTGAAGAAGATGCTCTTCACGAAGGGGGAGCAGGAGTAGGCGCCGGCGGCGCGCAGGCGGGAGGCCTGAAAGCGGGCCGGTCAGGGAACGGGTGAGGGGCTGTGTGCGTCTAATAGATGGGCGTGTGCCCGGCTGCACCGCCTGAGGAGCGATGGCATGGCGACATACAACTACGTAGCCAAAGATGCCCTGGGGAAGGTTATCACGGGCACCTCGGAGGCCGAGAACGAGCAGATCCTCGTTCGACGGCTGCGAGAGAAAGGCTACTGGGTCCAGAAGGTCAATGCCGCGCGAGCGGCTGCGGCAGCCAAGCCGGCCAAGAAGGGCTCCCAGGGGAGCGTGATGGGATCCTTCGGCCGGGTCAGCGGTAGAGACCTGGCGATCTTCTGCCGGCAGTTCGCCACCATGATCGACGCGGGCGTCTCCCTCGTTCGCTGCCTGGCGGTTCTCGAAGAGCAGACGGGAAGCGCCCGACTGCGGCAGATCATCCGGGAGATTCAGACGTCGGTCGAGTCCGGCGAGACGCTCTCCCGAGCAGTCAGCCGATGGCCCCGCATCTTCAGCAACTTGTTCGTCGGTCTGGTGCGCGCCGGTGAGGTGGGCGGCGTTCTGGACGAGGCGCTGAACCGTCTGGCAGTGTTCATGGAAGAGAACGAGCGCCTGCGGCGCAAGGTCAAGTCCGCCATGACCTACCCGGTCATGGTGCTGCTATTTGCCACTGTGGTGGTGATCGGTCTGGTGACCTTCGTTCTGCCGCAGTTCATCAAGGTGTTCAACGACCTCGGGATCGGCGACAAGCTTCCGACCATGACCCGGATGATGGTTCAGATCAGCAACTTCCTGACCACGAAATGGTATATGGCGATCCTAGGGGTGGTCATTCTATTCATCGTGACGAACACATACAAACGCACCCGTATCGGGCGCCGGCACTGGGACTGGCTGAAGCTGAAGGTTCCGATCTTCGGCAAGCTCAATCACAAGATCTGCATCGCCCGCTTCTCTCGCACGCTCAGCACGCTGCTGACGTCCGGCGTTCCCATCCTCCAGGCGCTGGAGACGGTGGCCGGCGCGGTCGACAACGAGATCATGTCGGACGCCATCTTGGCAGCCCGGGCCGCCATCCGGGAAGGCGAGCAGATCGGCGACCCGCTGCAGCGAAGCGGCATGTTCCCGCCGATGGTAGTTCAGATGGTGGCCATCGGCGAGGAGACGGGTTCGCTCGATCAGATGTTGAGCAAGATCGCGGACTTCTACGAGTCCGAGGTGGATGCGACTCTGGGGAGCCTGACGGCCGCCCTCGAGCCCGTCATGATCGTCGTCCTGGGTGTCGTGGTAGGGTTCATCGTGATTTCGATGTTCCTTCCCCTGGTGCAGGCGATCAGCTCTCTGCAGTCCGGCGCAATGGAGAAGGGCAAGAGCAACGGGGGCGGGTAGGGAGGCCTTCGGGTGCTGTTCCCAAGGGCGCTCGCCTACCCAATCGTCTTCGTTCTGGGAAGCGTTGTCGGCAGCTTCCTCAACGTCTGCATCTATCGGATGCCCAGGGACCGCTCGGTTGTATTTCCGCCATCGCACTGCCCTCAGTGCGGCGTGAGGCTGCAGCCTATCGATCTGGCGCCGATGCTCAGCTTCCTCGCGCTTGGCCGGAAATGTCGACGGTGTGGAGGGCCGATCTCCTGGCGCTATTTCTCGGTCGAGTTGCTGACGGGCCTGGTGTTCGTGGCTGTATGGGAAGCGGCGAAGGGAACACCCGAGGTGATAGCCTGGTGGATGTTCGCCTCGGTTGTGGTCGCGGTCGTTTTCACCGACCTGGACCACATGATCATCCCGGATAAGCTGGTAGTAGCGGGTCTGGTGGCGGCGGTGATCTCCGAGGGGATACAGGTGGCAGGAGGCCAGCCGCTGCTCTCGGTCCGCATTCCGGGGACCTCCTTCGGCCTGCCTCGGGTGGTGGCCGGCGGGATCGCCGGGTATGCCATATTCGTGCTCATCCGGGGGTTCAGTCAGCTTCTGTTCCGGCGGGAGGGAATGGGCCTGGGGGATGTGAAGCTGGCGGGCGCCATCGGCGCGATGCTGGGCCCGAAGCTGGCGCTGCTGGGGTTCGGGATGGCGATTGCCGCGGGTGCGGTGCTCGGGATCGCCCTGATCGCGCTGAGGCTGCGGCGGCGGATGGAGTATCTGCCGTTTGGACCGTTCCTGGCGGTGGCCGCGCTTGCGGTGCTGCTGGCGCCGGCGCCCATCGAGCGCGGCGCCGCGACGCTGTATCGCGATTGGGCTCAACTGCTCGGCGGGTAGCACCAGACGCTGCGAATGTGGGATTATTGACGCACGAGCGCAGGCCCGGCCGGGCGAGGCGGGCTCTGTGTCCGGCGGATAGCATTGCTGCACTCGCGCAGCGGCTCACCAGCGAACGAGCCGTCGGCGATGGCGCAGGCGGGAAGAGTTTGGCCGCCTCGCGCCGAAGGGTATACGACAGGCATGTCGCGCTGTCCGCGCATACGCGCCTGTCGAGGGCGGGCGCGACCCATCGAGCGCCGGACAGCGGGCTGGATGAGTCGGCTGTGTCGGCTTGATAGATGACTATTGCGGGGCAGCCAACCCCTCGGTTATACTGCGAGAAGGCCAATAAGCAAGCGCCATGCCAGGTGGCCTCCTGTATCGCAGCGGTCAGCGGCAGGTCTCAACGAGGTGAAAGCATGAACTTCATCCGTGTCCGCCGAGGCGGATTCACTCTGGTCGAGCTGCTGGTGGTCATCGCCATCATCACGGTCCTCATTGCCATTGGCCTGCCGGTGATGAGCCGCGTACGCGAGAAGACCAAGGAGTCCGCCTGCATCGCGAACCTTCAGCAGATCCAGATGGCGCTGCGCCTCTACCGCCTGGACGAGGGCGGATACCCGGGCCCGTACGACCCGGTGACCGGGCAGGGCGGCCTCAACGCGCTCTACCCGACGTACGTCCCCAGCCGAAAGGTCTTCGTCTGCCCCGATGACTCGATCGAAACCGGGCTGCTGTACGCAACCGCTTCGCAATTTCAGATACCGGGCCAGTACCCCAAGAATCCTCAGGCGACGCTGCTCTACCAAGCGCAGGAGATGTACAGCAATCTGAACGGCGTTTACGCCTACCCCTGGCTCGACACCAATGACCTGAAGACCTATGGGGAAAGCGACGCCAGCAAGACCTTCTTCCGGGAGAACTACTCCAGCTACAATCTGCTGTACAACTGGGTCGGCTATGTGTGGTGGGACCCGAACCCGTCGCTTCCGGTCACGCCCAAGAAGGTCGGAGATCCGTCGCGCTACTTCGCTCCGATCCAGATTCAGCCCGGGGCCACGGGCGCAACTACGGGAGCGACGCGCCAGGTCGGCTGGGCGGACGACATCGCGTTCTGGTACAAGTGGTACCAGTACGATCCGGAGGGGACGCTGGGGGTGCAGAGCAATGCCACGACGCGGGCCTTCGTGAATGACGTGCTGCCATACTTCCTCGCTCAGCAGGTGTATTGGACGAACTTCGCCAACACCACCACGCGGATCTACCGCAGTCCGTCCAACGGCGCTGTCTACCCACTCTCGGACGGCTTGAAGCGGCCCCTGTGGGATCAGGTTATGCCAGACCAGACCACCGTCGAGACCTCAGCGCCGACGACTTACGGCCTTCCCAGCGCGGTGTTCCCGGGTCTCATCAATCGCAATGCGCCGGAGAACACGATCGTCACGCGTTGTCCCAACCATCGCGCGTTCACCAAGAGCGCCGATATAGTGCTGCGGCTCGACGGCACGGCGGAGATCATCCCAGGCCCGCCATATCTGGAGTATAACTGGGCGATACAGTCGAAGCTGTGACCATAGCGATCTACCAGGCCAGAGACCGGGGCAGATGAAGCGGACAGGGGACCATGTAACAAGGCTGGGTCGGCAGGGGCGGGCCCTTGCCCAGCAGGGATTCACGCTGATCGAGATCATGATCGTAATCTCGATCATGATTATCCTGATGGCGCTGGTAGTGCCCGGCTACAAGGCGATGAGCGCGCAGAACCAGCGCAACATCTGCGCCTCCAATCTGAAGGCGATCGGCCAGGCACTGGCGCTGTTCCGAGAGGATTACCAGTGCTACCCGCCGGACGTAACCGAGTTTCTCGCCGTCCCGTCCGACCCGAACGACATCACCCAAAACCCCGCGGACCCCATTCACGCGGCGTACGATGACACGACCAACGAGCCGATACAGACGGGATACCGGGGCCGCGGCCTTTTCACGCTCTACTACCTCGGCGCCTACTCGACCGTGCTCCCGCCGACGGCCCTGGAGCCGGACGAGACCACCGCGAAGGCGCTGAACGCGCAGCCGCGTCTCGGAGCGAACCTGCGCGCGTCCATTGCCTCGGAGGGCGAGGGCCTGAACGC
>JBEKKD010000252.1:0-6499 GCA_050010895.1 Armatimonadota bacterium | reverse complement strand
TGATCGATGAGACTCGCGACGCCAACCCAGTCCTTCGCTATCAGACTCTTCGCGAGCTCGTCGAAGGCCACGTTATCAACGGCCAGCAGCACCGTGGGATCGCTCGCAACGGAAAGTGTGCCACGCGAGCCGACTGGGGCAGGCTCTGCAGGCTTCGGCGAAGCTTTCCCCCACACCCATGCGATCAAGAATAGGAGCACTATCGCTCCGAGGCATCCAAAGGTCGCGTTTTGCTTCGCCCGCTGCTGATTTGCGGTCTGCATTACGTCCCCTCCTCCATCGATCCTCTCTGCCTCTCATCCCTCACTCCGACGGATCGTGCGGAACCTCCTGCTCCTCCCATCGCAACTCGATCGCGCCCGTCACATGAACCTCGATCCGGGCCGGCCCAACCCGTAGATGGCCGAATCTTCCGAAACCTGGTCGGGCGTCGAAGCTCGTAGGGCAGGAGCGTGTCTCCTGCCCCTTACCACCACAGCGGGTCGCACGCCACTGGCCCCTCCCCCGTTTCCCAGAACTGACAGCTTGACCATGGGTAGTCCGTCGGGTCGTCGGCCAGCCCCCTCCTCACTGGATTTGCATGGACGTACTGCAGGACCTGCCGCCAATCCTCGTCCTCCCGCAGCCCGTGGTCCCAGAACCGTCGCTGCCAGACACGATCCGAAATATGGAGGTCCTTTCGAGCAACTCGCGCGAAGGCGCTGTGAACGCGACGCACAACGTTGCTCGCCGAGGCACCCCCAAGCAAGGTGACAACGACATGGTAATGGTCCGGCATTACCACGTACCCGTGGAGCTTGATGTCCCCCCTTTCTCTCGCCTCTACGTACAAATCGATCAGGAGTTCGGCAAGCCGGCCATTCTCGAACAGAGGCCGTCGATGTTCGAGGCAACAGACCAGGAAGTAGGTATGGTTCGGTAGGTCCATGCGAGGCAGGCGGCGATGCCGCATCATTGTCTCTTTTTGGGCAGGAGACACGCTCCTGCCCTACAGATATCACCATCCCTCTCTGGCCAGCTCGTAGGGCAGGAGCGTGTCTCCTGCCCCTTACCACCACAGCGCAGGCATGCCACTGGCCCCTCCCCCGTCTCCCCTGCCCTACGGATCGGCTATAGCCCCACCCCCGCCTCTCTCGCCAGTTTCACCACGTACTCCCGCGCCTGGTCGTACTCTTCCTTCGTCTTCAGGTGCTCCAGCAGCATGGGCGGCTGTTGGGGCAGCTTTTCGACTTCGAGCAGGTAGGTCTTGATGTCGAAGCCGCCCTGGCCGACGAGGACTTCGTCCAGGTGGGTGGTGAGGCCGGTCTGGAGCTTGATGTCCTTGAGGTGGCAGCCGAGGATGTGGGGGCCGAGTTTGGCGAAGCAGTCGCGGATGATGGAGGTGGTGTCGAAGTACCGCCGCGGGCTGTTGATGATGTTCACGATGTCGAGGTGCACGCCGAACCCCGGCCGGTCGATGGCCCGCATGAGGTCGAGGTAGGAGTCCGCCGAGTCGGGGAAGCACCAGGGCATCATCTCATAGGCCAGCTTCGCCCGCTTGGGCTTCACTTCGTCGATGATCTCCCGGGCGGTGGCGACGATGCGGTCGAAGCTGTCCGGGGTCAGGTTCTCGGGGTGGGGGCCGGCCCAGAGTTCGGGATTTTGCGAGCCTGCGATGTTGACCACGCAGAGCGCGCCGACTTCGTCCGCCAGCGCCAGGGCGCGCTTCATGGCCGCGAGGTTCGCGCTCCGCTTGGCCTCATCCGCGTCGAGCAGGTTGTTCCAGACGCCGACTTCGCCGATCACCACGTCGTGCCTGGCGAATGCCTCGCGGATGGCGCGGATGCGCGCTGCGTCCTCCAGTTCCACATGCGGGCAGTAGCCCGCGCGGTAGCCGAGCGCGCGATGCGCGCGCGCAATCTCCTCAGGGTCCTGCGAATCGATGAAAACCGGCGCTCCGAGTCTCATGGCGTTTCCTCCGCGCCGGAGGCTTCATCAGTGGCCCCGGCATTCCTTCCCGGCGCGGCGGGCCGCGGTCGGCGTCGGTGCAAGCGCGTTTTTGTGATTCTTGTCGATTGACGGACAAAACGGCAGCGATTCTTGTGCCGAAGGGTTGACGCGGCAAAGGGTGACCCATATAATCCGATGTGCAATAGGGGACACAGAGGAGGCTGAAGCGTAGAGGATGTAGAGCCAGATGGCCAAAAGCAGGTGCCGTGACTTCAGTGGCGACTAAGGGGAGGCGAATGGCGGACAAACAGATTGAAGAGAAGGATATTCTCGAACCAGTCGAACCCGCGTTGCTTCTACAGCAGTTGAAGCTCACTACCGGCAAGGCGGCGCAATTCTGCGGGGTATCCCGCCGGCAACTCTGCTATTGGACGGACACGGGGATCGTGTCGTCGATCGAGAGCGAGGACGAAGAAGAGCCCGATGACGCGGCCCGCCGCTCGTATGACTTCGATGCGCTTCACCGGGTGCTCCTGATCCAGCAGGCGCTGAAACACACGCCCGGGCTGCGGCGAGCGGCGCGGGAGGTGGAGCAGCATCTCGCGGCCCGCAGGCGGCGCGCCGAGGAGCTGGCGAACTCCATAGAGCAGAAGCGCGAGGACTTCCTCACAGAGCAGGCGGACATGCTCGAGAACCTCACCAACAAGATCCGTGAGCAACTGCCGAGGGTGCAGTCGCGGGAGCGGCTGCTGGAGCTGTACAGGGGCATGGAATGGCTCTCACGGCTCGCCGATCGCGTGATGGCGGGCGAGGTGCTCCTGGAGGAAGATGCTCGGTCGTGCCTGCGGCTGGCGTCGCTCATCGAGCAGGCCCAAGCACGGCTCGATGGCATGGGCTCGCAGATGCCCTGAGCCGGGCGCGGATGTGATAGCGGCGGATTTCTGCTACGTGAGAATGCACGGCGGCCAGACGATGTATTCCTCCAAGTGTTCGCAGCGCACGCTGAACGAATGGGCGGGGGCGATCGGCCGCTGGGCTGCCGCGGGCAGGGACGTGCTCGCCTACTTCAATAACGATGCTCACGGCTATGCCGTCGAGGACGCGCGGGCGCTCCGCGAGCTCGTGGGGCAGCGATGCTGAGCGTCGGGATCGTCGGTCTGCCGAACGTCGGGAAGTCCACTGTTTTCAACGCGCTGTGCGGCGGCGGCGCCAAGGTGTCGAACTACGCGTTCTGCACCATCGAACCCAACCGCGGGATCGTCCCCGTGCCCGATCCGCGGCTCGGACGGATCGCAGAGATCTTCGGGCAGGAGAAGGCCACCCCAGCCGCCATCGAGTTCGTCGATGTCGCCGGGCTGGTGAAGGGGGCGAGCCGCGGCGAGGGCCTCGGCAACCAGTTCCTCGCCGCGATTCGCGAGGTCGACGCCATTCTCCACGTCCTTCGCGCGTTCTCGGACTCCCGCGTGTCCCACGCCGAGGGCGGAATCGACCCGGTCCGTGACGCCGAAATCGTGGAGGTGGAGCTGATCCTTGCCGATATAGGAAGCGTGCAGCGCAGGCGAGAGCGGCTGGCGTCGGCGCTGAAAGCGCGTTCGCCCGAGGCCGAGCGGGAGGCGGCCGCTCTGGACGTGCTGGAGCGGCATCTGGACGCCCAGCAGCCGGCGCGGACGCTCCCGCAGCGGGAACAGACGCTCTCGGCAGTGCAGCTCTTCCTGCTGACGGCAAAGCCGGAGGTGTACCTGCTGAACACCGGCGAAGGCCGAGAAGAGGCGGCGCGCGCCGTCGAGGTGGTCAGGGACCGCCTGGATGGTCAGGTGGTTGCCGTGCCGGCCAGGCTGGAGGCCGATTTGGCGGAGCTCGACGAGGCCGAGCGCGCCGCGTTCGCGGCCGATATGGCGGCATCGGAGACGGGGCTGGAGCAAGTGATCCACGCCTGCTACCGGACGCTTGACCTGGTCACATTCTTCACCGGGGTCGGCGCGGAGGCGCGGGCGTGGACGGTGCCGCGGGGGACGCGGTTGGGCGTCGCCGCGGGGCGAATCCACACCGATATGGAGCGCGGCTTCATACGAGCCGAGGTGATCGACTTCGACAGTCTGGTGAAGTCGGGCACCTGGCAGCAGGCGCACAGGGCGGGCGCAGTCCGCACCGAGGGGAAGGAGTACGAAACGCAGGAGGGGGACATCATCCTCGTCAGGTTCCACGTCTGAGCAGCGGCCGCGCGCCGCAGACAGGTGCGTCAGAGGGGCTGAGCGTCAGTCTTCTTCGCGTCAGCCGTCGCCTTGACAATGAAAATCGTGGTAGTATAGAATACGTCCGTCGCGCGAAGGATGCAGGAGATCGGCCGAGAGCGTGCCGGGTTCACCGTCGGCGGGCGGAACCGGGCGGGGCACGCGGGAGACGGCGAAGGTGTATCACCGCGAGACAGGGCGACGCAGGAGCAGGCGTTATCTGCACTAATGACTTTCGCCCAAAGACGTAAGGGCGAACGTCCGTAGGGCGGCCTGAGGAGACACCGCTGCCTCGTGCGCCCGGTATCATCAGCGGATTTCGCCATCGCAAGGACGAATGCATGCCGGAGTTACGACGGGACCCCATTACTGGCGAATGGGTCGTTATAGCCAGCGAACGTGCGAAGCGCCCCAGCGACTTCGGCCGGCGTCCGAAGGATCCAGAGCCCGACAAAGCCGCGATCTGTCCTTTTGACCCCGGCAACGAAGCGATGACCCCGCCGGAGATTATGGCATTCCGCCATCCCGGCAGCCAGCGGAATGGTCCGGGCTGGTGGGTCCGGGTGGTGCCGAACAAGTATCCGGCGCTTGCGGTGGAGGGCAGCCTCAACAAGACCGGCTTCGGCATGTACGACTGGATGAACGGGGTGGGCGCGCACGAAGTCATCATCGAAACCCCGGAGCACGACAGGCCGTTCGCTTTCCTCGATAGCCGGCAGTTGGAAGATGTGCTGTGGGCCTACCGTGCCCGCTATCTTGACCTGAAGAAGGACCCGCGGCTCAAGTTCATCCTGCTTTTCCGCAATCATGGCCGCGTTGCCGGCGCATCGCTCGCCCATCCCCATTCCCAATTGATAGCCACACCCATGGTGCCCGGCGAGATCGCGCTGGAAATGGAGGGGGCGCGGCGGTACGAGGGCTATCGGGAGCGGTGCGTGTTCTGCGACATTCTGCGACAGGAGATGGACGAGGGCACGCGTGTGGTCGCCGAAAACGACCATTTTATCGCTTTCGAGCCGTTCGCCTCGAAGTATCCGTTCGAGACCTGGCTGCTGCCCAAGCGGCATCTTTCCTCCTTTGCCGCCATTTCCGCCGACGAGCAGTCCGGCTTTGCCGCGATGCTGGGGGAGGCGCTCCGCCGGATCCACCTCACGCTCGATGATCCCCCCTACAACTACAGCATCCACACCGCCCCGTGCGATCGAGACGATCGGGACGATTACCACTGGCACCTGGAGATATTCCCTCGTCTGACGATAGCCGCGGGGTTCGAGATGGGTACCGGCATCTATATTAACGTAACGCCTCCCGAGGTGGCGGCGCGTTACCTGCGGGAGGTAGAACTGACAGCCGCGCCGCAGGAGCCACAGCCGATGGGCGTACATGCGGATTCGGAGTCGAAGTAGGCGTTGTGGCGGCACCAATCAGGCGTCATTGCCCGCGGGGATCGGCGATGACCGCTGCACCATGAGGTTATGGGTTTGACGGAACAGCAGAGCACGAGCACAGCACGTCCCGATGAAGCTATACGAGCGGAACTGGAGCGCCTGCGCGCTCAGATCTCGCAGCTCACGGAGGCAAAGCGCCAGCTCGAGTCGGAGTTGAGGGATGCGTCGGGCTCGGCTTCGGCCCCGATCACCACCTCGGCCGAGCTGGAGGCGACGCTGCGCTGGTTCCTGCGGCGAGTGGGCATGATCCTTCAGGCCGAGAAGGCCGCGCTGATGCTGTACGATCAGGAGACCGGCGATCTCGTGGCTCAGTGGCCCTCGCTGGGCCTCACCCGGGATGAGATCGACATCTTCCGAGTGCGAGCCACCCAGGGCGTGTCCGGGCAGGTGTTCAGAGAGGGCCGCCCGATCATCACCGACGACGCCATGAGCGACCCGCGGACGGTGAAGGAGAATGTGGCGCTGCTCAACATGAGGAACGCGCTGACGGTGCCCCTCGTGGTCGAGCGAAAGGATGCCGAAGGGCAGGTCGTCGAGAAGACGAACATCGGTGTCTTTCACACCTTCAACAAGCGCGGGGCACAGCGCTTCACCGAGGAAGATGTGACGCTGCTCACGGCGCTGGCGCGAAGCGCCGCCTCCGTGATCTCCAGCGCCCGGCTCTACATCGCGGTCTCGGACGAGAAGCGCGAGCTGGAGCGGACCCTGCAGGGGATGCTCGCCGGCGTTCTCGTGGTGGACGGCGACGGGCGGGTGCGACTGATGAACTCCGCCGCGCGGCGGATCTTCGGCGTCGCCGCAGCGGACGGCCACGGGAAGCCGCTCGGGCAGGTGATCCAGAACGACGAGGTGCACGAGCTCGTCCGGTCGTGCCTCAGCGGGAAGGCCGAG
>JBEKKD010000251.1:0-6540 GCA_050010895.1 Armatimonadota bacterium | reverse complement strand
CTCAACTGTGCGGCTGCAGGCGGGGCCGACTACATAGTGAGCGGCGACAAGGATCTCCCTTCTCTGTCCGAATACGAAGGCATTGCCATCGTCACGCCGAGCGACTTCGCACGAATCCTCTCTGCCGTTCCGTAGGGGCGACCCAACGGGTCGCCCTGTCTTCATGGCGTGAACGCGGGGTAGTTAGTCATCTTCGACTCTTGACGTACCCACGCCGCTCGCTAGGTGACGCGTACGGGGAAGGGGGCGGAAATGGGGATGCAGAAGAACTTCAGCGGGTGACGGGATTCCACCAGGGCACATTTCAGGAGGCACGGCCATGGCCAAGGCGCGCGTGATCATCACGCTGAAGAAGACCATCATGGATGCGCAGGGGCAGACGATCGAGAACGCGTTGCACAACCTGGGGTACCGCGGGGCGCAGAACGTTCGCATGGGCAAGTACGTAGAGATGGACCTGAACGGCGGGCCGAAGGCCAAGCTGCAGAAGCAGCTCGGAGAAATGTGCCGACAGCTCCTGGCGAATCCCATCATCGAGGACTTCACGTTCGAGATCGAGGAAGGCTGATGGCCACGGCCGCTAGGACGAAACTCCGCTTCGGGGTGGTGATCTTTCCGGGCTCGAACTGCGATACCGATGCCTGGCACGCGCTGCACGACCAGATGGGCGCGCCGGTGGAGTACATCTGGCACCAGGAGACCGATGTCAGCGGCTATGACTGCATCATCCTGCCCGGCGGGTTCAGCTACGGCGATTACCTTCGGACGGGCGCGGTGGCGCGGTTCTCGCCGGTGATGAAGGCGGTGGCGGAGTTCGCGGACGGGGGCGGTTTGGTCCTCGGAATCTGCAACGGGTTCCAGATCCTGTGCGAGGCGGGGATGGTGCCGGGGGCGATGATGCGCAACGCGGGACAGAAGTTCGTGTGCAGGTACGTGCATATTCGCGTGGAGACGACCGACACACCGTTTACGAGGGCGATGAAGAAGGGCGCGGTGCTGCGGATACCGATCGCGCATGGCGAGGGAAACTACTATTGCGATGAGGCGACGCTGGCAGAGCTGAAGCACGGTGATCGAATTGTGTTCCGATACTGCACGCCGGAGGGCGAGATCACGAGCGCTGCGAACCCGAACGGGGCGCTGGAAAACATCGCCGGAATCTGCAACGCGGGGAGAAACGTGCTGGGAATGATGCCGCACCCGGAGCGAAGCAGCGATCCGATGCTGGGATCGGCGGATGGGATGCGGGTTTGGGAGAGCCTGCTGGCAACCGGGTAGGCGCAGGGCCGCGCGGCAGAAGAATCCATGAAGCATATCAACGTGGTGATGTACCTGCCCAGCCTGGAGGCGCGCCCGAAGTACCCGATGCCGGCGGGGTACGTAGGGAGGCGGTTCCGGCGCGGCGAGGAGCGGATCTGGGCCGACATCGAGGCCTCGGTGGGAGAGTTCGAGAACGCGGACACCGCGCTCCGACATTTCGAGGACGAGTTCGGCGGACATCTGGCAGAGATGGAAGACAGGTGCTACTTCCTCTGCACGGAGGCGGGCGAACCGGTGGGGACAGGCACGGCCTGGCTCGACCCCAGCTTCCGTGGGGAGGACCACGGCCGGGTGCACTGGATCGCGATCATCCCGCAATTCCAGGGGCGGGGGCTGGGGAGGCCGCTGGTGGGACTGGTGGTTGATAGACTCGCGCAATCCCATCGCAAGGCCTATCTGACGACTCAGACTACCAGCCCGCGGGCGATCCGCATCTACCTCGACTTCGGATTCATTCCGATCCTGACCGACGAACGCTCGGGGGAGGCCTGGCAGTTGCTTCATGCAGAGCTGCGCCACCCAGCGCTGCTCGCGCCCAGGCGGCTCGAGGAGCTCTAGCGTCCGCCGGCAGGAGGGCAATCTCCTTCCCACCAGGGGAGGGATCGCACACTGGAGAATGACGCCGGGGGCGCGGCGCTGCCCGGCAGGAGATGCTGATGGCGATCGAGGCGCGGATGTGGCGTGAACTGGGGCTGAGCGATTCGGAGTTCGAGCGGATCGTCAATGCGATCGGGCGGGAGCCGACGCCGACCGAACTGGCGATGTTCTCGGTAGAGTGGTCTGAGCACTGCGGGTACCCGCGGAGCCGGCCGCTGCTGGGGCTGTTCCCGAAAGAGGGGAAGTACGCGAGCCGCGCGCAAGGCGAGGACGCGGGCGGCATTGAGGTGGCGCCGAACCTGACGGTGCTCTTCAAGATGGAGAGTCACAATCACCCCAGCCAGGTGGAACCGTTCCAGGGCGCGGCGACGGGCGTGGGCGGGATCATCCGCGACATCTTCACGATGGGCGCGCGGCCCATCGCGGTGCTCGATCCGCTGCGATTCGGCGAACTCCATGAACCACGGGCGCGGTACCTGATGAAGGGCGTGGTGAACGGCATCTCGTTCTACGGGAACTGCCTGGGGGTGCCGACGGTCGGCGGCGAACTGCGATTCGAGGACGCGTACAGCGGGAATTGCCTGGTGAACGTGATGGCGCTGGGGGTGGTCGAGACAGACAAGATCGCGACCAGCAGGGCCACCGGCGCGGGCAATCCGGTGATCATCGTCGGGAACTCCACGGGACGCGATGGGATCGGCGGCGCGAGCATTCTGGCGAGCCACGAGTTCGGCGAGGGCGAGGAAAAGCGGCCGACGGTCCAGATCGGTGACCCGTTCACCGAAAAGTGTCTGATCGAGGCCTGTCTGGAGGTGCTGAAGACCGGCGCGATCGTGGGGATGAAGGACATGGGCGCGGCGGGAATCACCTGCACGACGTGCGAAATGTCGGCCGCGGGCGGGCACGGGATGGATGTGGAGCTGCAGGAGGTGCCGCGCCGGGAGCCTGGCATGGAGCCCTGGGAACTGATGATGTCGGAATCCCAGGAGCGGATGCTGCTGGTGGCGCAGAAGGGCCGCGAAGACGAGGTCATCGGCATTTTCAGGAAGTGGGGGCTGAACGCAGTCATATTCGGCCAGGTGACCGATGACGGCGTTCTGCGAGTGCGGGACAATGGGAAGGTCGTCGCCGAAGTCGACGCGCAGGCGCTGGCGACCCCGCCGACATATGAGCTGCCCTGGGAAAAGCCCGGCTACTATCGAGAGGCGCAATCCGCCGACCTCTCCACGCTGCCGCTGCCAAAAGACATGACGGCTGTGCTGCGCGACCTGCTCGCCAGTCCCAACATTGCCAGCGCGGAATGGGTATATCAGCAGTACGACCACATGGTGCAGACGAACACCGTCGTTGCCCCCGGAGGGGACGCGGCGGTGTTGCAGCTCAAGGGGCGCCGCCAGGGCATCGCGGTCACGACGGACGGGAATGGGCGGTATTGCTACCTCGACCCGTACATGGGCGCGCAGTTGGTGCTCGCGGAGGCGACGCGGAACCTCGTCTGCGTGGGCGCCGAGCCGGCGGGCGTCACGGACTGCCTGAACTTCGGCAATCCCGAGAAGCCGGACCGGTTCTGGCAGTTCCGGCGGTGTGTGGAAGGGCTGGCGGATGCGTGCCGGTTCTTCGAGTTGCCGGTGGTCAGCGGGAATGTGAGTTTCTACAACGAGACGCCGGACGCGGCCGTGTACCCGACACCAGTGCTCGGAGTCGTGGGCGTGCTGGATGACGTGAGGAAGCACTGCACGAGCGGGTTCAAGCAGGCGGGTGACGTGATCCTGCTGCTCGGCGAGACGCACGAGGACCTCGGCGGGACGGAATACCTGAAGCGCACCCATAAGATGGTGACGGGCCGGCCGCCGGCGCTGAACTTGGAGAGCGAGAAAAAGGTGCAGGCTGCTGGCCTGGAGGCGATTCGCGCAGGGCTGGCAGCATCGGCACACGACTGCTCGGACGGCGGACTGGCGGTGACGCTGGCCGAGAGCTGCATCTACGGCGGCGTTGGCGCCGAGGTAACGCTGCCGACGATGGAGTCGAAGCTGCGGCTGGATGCGCGGCTGTTCGGCGAGTCGCCGTCGAGGATCGTGCTGTCCGCTTCGCCCGGAAAGGCACGGCAGATCGAGGCAATCGCGAAGAGGCACGACGTGCCGGTCACGACGCTCGGCAAGGTTGGCGGTGAGAGGCTGCTCATTTCGGCTGAGGGGAAGCAGGTCGCAGGGATGGCAGTGGCGGAGATGGAGAGCATCTGGCGGTCGGCGATTCGGGAGTTGGTGGAGCGATAGGGAGCGGCGCGAGATGCCGCTGTACTCAGAGGAGTCGGGTTCGGGACGGGCGAAGCAAGAACGGGACCCTCACCGATCCCACGTAGGCCTGGGGACACGGTCCCGGCGTCGGCGGGTTCCAGAGGCATCATCTGCTTCACGGGAACGGGGACAGGGAGCGCATGGACGAGAATCAGTCGCTTTCGGCGCGCCTGCGGGCGTGCGGGGCGTGTGACGGTTTTGACGTGTGCAGTCGGGTACCGACCAGGGGCTATGCAGCCGCAGACGCGCCGCGAGAAGCATGTGGCGTATTCGGCATCTTCGCGCCTGGCGAGGATGTGTCTCGACTGACCTACTTCGGGCTGTTCGCGCTGCAGCATCGAGGGCAGGAGAGCGCGGGGATCGCGGTCTCCGACGGACACCGGATCGACTCGTTCCGGGAGATGGGCCTGGTGTCGCAGGTCTTCGATGAGGAGACGCTGGAGCGGCTGCGGGGCGTGATGGCGATAGGGCACACGCGGTACTCCACCACCGGCTCCAGCACGCTGGCGAACGCGCAGCCGATGGTCGGCGAATGGCGCGGGGGCAAGGTTGCGCTGGCGCATAACGGCAACCTGATCAACGCGGTGTCGCTGCGGCAGGAGCTGGAGGCGCAGGGGGAGACCTTCGATGCCACCAGCGACAGCGAGATCATGCTGAAGATGGTGGTGCGCGCGGCGGACAAGACCAATAGCGTCGAGGACGCGGTCGCCGCGTGCATGCCGAAGTGGCAGGGCGCGTATTCCCTGACGATTCTCACGGAGCGGGCGGTGATGGCGGTGCGCGATCCGTGGAGGGTACGGCCGCTGTGCATCGGGCGGCTGAACGGGAGCTCGACGATCTTCGCCTCCGAGAGTTGCGCGCTGAGCGTGATCGGGGCCGAGCTGATCCGGGAGGTCGCGCCGGGCGAGATAGTGATCGTGGACGCGGACGGGCTGCGCTCGCGGCAGGCGGTGCCGGAATCACGTCCGGCGCTCTGTGTCTTCGAGTACATCTACATGGCGCGCCCGGACAGCGTGATCGGCGAGCACCTGGTGCACGAGGTGAGGCGGCGGCTGGGCATGCAGCTTGCAGAGGACAGCCCGGCGGACGGCGATGTGGTGATGCCGGTACCCGACACCGGGTGGCCGGCCGCCATCGGGTTCGCCGAGAGGTCGGGCCTGCCGTTCGGTGAGGGGCTGATCCGGAATCGCTACATCCCGCGCACCTTCATCCAGCCGGACCAGCGGTTGCGCGAGATGGGTGTGAAGATCAAACTGAACCCGTTGAAGGAGGCGCTGCGAGGGCGGCGCGTGGTGCTGGTGGACGATTCGATCGTGCGGGGCACGACCAAGCGCGGGATCATCAGCATGATTCGTGACGCGGGAGCAAAGGAAGTGCACATCCGGATTACCGCGCCGCCGTACAGGTGGCCGTGCTACTACGGAGTTGATACCAGCAGTCGGTCGGAGCTGATCGCGGCGCGGGAGGATACGGTGGAGGGGATCCGCAAAGCGATCGGGGCCGACACGCTCTCCTATCAGAGCGTCGAGGGGCTGTTGAAGGCTCTGCGAGTGTCGCACGGAACGCTCTGCATGGCGTGCTTCACGGGGGAATACCCTATCTCGATCCCGCAGGATGTGAAGCTGAGCAAACTCGACCTGGAGGGACGTGCGTGTCGAAGACGCGAGGACGCGCCGGAAGCAAGAACGGCGGGCCCATCACATATAGAGACGCCGGCGTAGATATCGCCCGAGCCGCTGCGGCCATCGAGCAGGCCAGACCCGCGATCCAGTCCACGTTCACCCGCCAGGTGGCCAGTGATATCGGCACATTCGGCGCGATGTATTCAGTGAGCGATCTCGCGGGCAAGGACAACCTGCTCGTGAGCAGCGTTGACAGCGTCGGCACCAAGGTGATGGTCGCTGGCATGATGAAGCGACACAACACCGTGGGCCAGGACCTGGTGAATCACTGCGTGAACGACATCCTGGTGCAGGGGGCGAGGCCGCTGTTCTTCATGGATTACATCGCCGCCAGCGCGCTCCCCAAGGACCTGATCGTCGAGCTGATCGAGGGGCTGGCGGCGGGCTGCCGAGAGGCGGGGTGCGCGCTGATCGGGGGCGAGACGGCCGAGCTGCCGGGAATGTACCGGGAGGGCCACTACGACCTCGTGGGCTTCGTTACCGGCGTGGTCGAGCGGAGCAAGGCGATCCAGGGAGATCGGATCGCGCCGGGCGACGCGCTCATCGGTCTGGCATCGAACGGGATGCATACGAATGGCTATTCGCTGGCGCGGAAGCTGTTCTTCGAGATCGCGGGACTGCCGGTGGATCAGTATGTCCCCGCGCTC
>JBEKKD010000250.1:0-10282 GCA_050010895.1 Armatimonadota bacterium | reverse complement strand
CAGATCCGGGACGCTCGTCGGGATGAGGCCGGCGAAAACTTCCCCGGTGGCGCCGTCGATGGAGATCGGCTGGCCCTCTTTCAGCGTCTTCCCATCCACGCTGAACATGCGCTTCACCTCGTCCACACGAATCGCCTCGCAGCCGGCGACGCACGGCAGGCCCAGGCCCCGGGCCACCACCGCGGCGTGGCTGGTCGCGCCGCCCCGGGCGGTCAGAATGCCCTTCGATGCCAGCATACCGTGCACGTCATCGGGCGTAGTTTCGGGCCGGACCAACACCACCACCTGCCCCTTGCCGCCCAACTCCGCCGCCCGATCGGCCGTGAAGATCGCCGCGCCCGATGCCGCGCCCGGCGAGGCGTTCAGGCCCTTCGCCAATAGCCGGCCCTCCTTCTTCGCCTTCTCGATCTCCTTGAGATCGAACGCCGGCAGCAGAAGCTGGTTGATCTGATCCGGCTCGACCCGCATCAGCGCCTCGTCTTTGTTGATGAGGCGTTCCGCTACCATCTCCACGGCGATGCGCACCGCCGCGCGAGCCGTGCGCTTTCCCACGCGGCACTGCAGGATGTACAGCGTGCCGCGCTCGATCGTGAACTCGATGTCCATCGCGTCCCGGTAGTGGTTCTCGATCCTGGTGGCAAGGTCAACGAACTCGCGGTAGATGCGCGAATTCTCCTTCTCCAACTCCGAGATCTTGATCGGCGTCCGGACGCCGGCGACCACATCCTCGCCCTGAGCGTTCATCAGGAACTCGCCGTACACCACCTTCTCGCCGGTGGCCACGTCCCGGGTGAATGCGACTCCCGTGCCCGAGTCAGTACCCATGTTCCCGAAGACCATGGTCTGGACGTTCACCGCCGTGCCGAGATCGTGCGGAATCTTGTAGAAGTTACGATAGGCGATCGCCCGCGGGATGTTCCAGGAGTTGAAGACCGCCTTGATTGCGGTCTCGAGCTGCTCCATCGGATCCGTCGGGAAATCGCGCTTCATCTCTTTCTTGAAGAACGCCTTGAACTGCGCGACCAGCGCCTTCAGGTCTTCTGCCGTCAGCTCCGTGTCCTGTTTGACGCCGCGCTTCTTCTTCATCGCTTCCAGCATCTTGTCGAAGCTCGCGCGCTCCAGATGCAGGGCCACCGACGAGAACATCATGATGAACCGGCGATACGAGTCCCACGCGAAACGCTCGTTGCCGGTCAGCCGTATCAACCCCGCCAGCGTGTCGTCATTCAGCCCGAGATTCAGAATGGTCTCCATCATGCCGGGCATCGACATCTTCGCACCCGATCGCACCGACACCAACAGCGGGTTCTTCGGATCGCCGAATCCCTTACCGGTGTCCTTCTCGACCTGCTTCATCGCCGCGCGGATGCTCTCCATCAGCCCGTCCGGGAAGCGCTTCAGCTTCAGATACTCGTTGCAGGCTTCGGTGCTGATAGTAAAGCCGGGAGGCACGGGCAGGCCCAGATTGCTCATCTCTGCCAGGTTGGCGCCTTTGCCACCCAGCAGATCCTTCATGTCCTTGTTGCCCTCATGGAAAAGGTACACTCGCTTAGCCACGGTACAGCCGCTCCTTTCGATCTTTCTCTTTCTATAAGTGCATCGCGGCACGCGCGCCCCTCGCATCGGCATGCGCGTCACGGGGTCCATGCTAGTTTGCTTCCGCGGATCCGATCTCCTGTTGGCGAGGGTCAGTCGGCGCTGCTCCGGATACATGCGTTCTGAACTCGGCCACGAAGCGATCGAGTCTCTCCCGCAGCGCCTGCTCGGCGTCCACGCCGTGGATCCGCGCCAGGTCGGCCGCCGCCAGCAATAGCTCTGCCAGGTTCCCCTCCGCGTCGTTCCCGGCCGCAGCCAGCTTCGCCGATTTGTCCGCTGTTTCCCGGGCCTGTTTGGCAGTCCGTGCCACGCCGGCCCGCGCCGCCCGGCGGAGGACCATCTGCGCCCGCGCCAGCGCCGGCATGGCCTGAGGCACATCCGCCATCTGGTCCGCGTGTGTCTGCTGCCGCTGCTCCCGCTTCAAGCTTTCCCACTCGTCCACGACCGCGTCCGCGGTTTCGATCGTCTTCCCGCCGAAAACGTGCGGATGGCGCACCACCAGCTTCTCGTGCAGCCCGCGGATCACGTCACCGATAGCGAACTCGCCCGCTTCGGCCGAAAGCTGAGCGTGGAAGATGACTTGGAGCAGCAGATCGCCCAGCTCCTGACAGAGCGCGGCGGGGTCGTCGCGGTCTATCGTCTCCAGCACCTCGTACGCCTCCTCGAGCAGACAGCGGCGGAGGCTGCGATGGTCCTGCTCGCGATCCCAGGGACAGCCCTGCGGGCTTCGCAGCAGGGCCATCACCTCCACCAGGTCGGCGAACTCGGAGCCTGTCTTCGTCTTTTCCTTCTCGTCCATCGTTGAGCTATACACGCCCCGGCCGAGCGAGGCGGGGCCGCCATGCGTCCGGCCCCGCGTTCGAACTCGACGAGTTGATCTCGGTGCGTCTGCTACCGCCCTGAAGGCCTGGCGGCTCCGCCGGCGCCCGGCTGAGCTCCCGCCGGCAGTTGCGGCGCAGCTCCCCCCGGCGCCTGGGGCATGCCCATTGCCGGGGCCTGCTGCTGCATCTTCTCTCTCATCTCGCTGCGCTTCTGGTACTCCTGCTCCACCGACTTGTACCGCGGAGACACCACCTCGACCTTCGCTTTCGATCGCAGGTTCTCGAAGAACTGCTGAAGCTGGTACTGGTACCGAGCGTCATTCAGCATCCAGTCCTCGATCACGTCCTGATTCTCATCGAGCGTGATCGCATGTGGCATGATGCGCTTGTCCACCATCACGACTTGCCATTGCTCCGGCTGAGGAGGCGCCGTCTGGCCCTTCGGCTGCGGAGGTGTAGGCCGGGTGTACGGAAGCGCCTGGCTCAGTTCCCCGGGCTTCAGCGAGAACAGCATCTTCTCCAGTTGCGCATCGGGCTTCTCACCCGTGCCGGTGCCCTTTCCCTTGATCCACCAACCGCGCATGCCGCCCCGCCCGCGGGTCATCGGGTCTATGGACTTCTCGTCCGCCACCTTGGCGAACTGCTCATCGGAGACCGGCTTGGTGCCGGCGGTTTTCAAAAGCTCGCTGCGGATGGCGTCGGCATCCGACTTCGTGGCGACGACGATCTGCCTGTAGATCGCCGACTCGTTGTTGTGCGGCACTTCCTTGAGCTTTTCCTTGTTCGCATCGAAAAACTGCTTCCGGTCTTGATCGGTCAGCACCAGCCGCGCCGTCAGAATCTGCAAGCTCACGCGCTCAGCGATGTCCTGCTCGGTCTGTCCGGTGTCATTCAGCCACGCGGCGTAGTCCTTGCCGGTGCCGGCGACGATGTAGTCCTTCAGTCCATCGATTCGGCTCTGGAGCTCCTTAGGGTCGATCTTGATGCCGCGCTTATCCGCCTCTTCACGAATGAGCTGGCGAACGATGAGCGATTCCAGCGCCTGTTTGCCTGCCTGACCATTGTCCTGAGATTCGAGTGCCTGGCAGAGCTGGTCATGAGTGATCGGCTTCCCATCCACGCGAGCGACGATCC
This sequence comes from Armatimonadota bacterium, assembly GCA_050010895.1. GTDB lineage: Bacteria > Armatimonadota > Hebobacteria > Hebobacterales > Hebobacteraceae > JBEKKD01. The sequence continues at coordinate 6,731 of JBEKKD010000250.1, read as the reverse complement.
CGCCGCCTCCTCCACCGAAGGGACCGCGGCCCCCTCTGCCGCACCCTGCGGCCGCGAGCGCGAGAGAAAGAGCGAGAATGAGTAACGTTGGGGCGTGTCTGCGAGTCACGCGTGTCCTTTCTTGGGGCGCCGCGCACCCGCGGCCAGCCCACATGCCCGACCATCTGTCCCCGTCGACCGCAGTCGCGGACAGGCCGGTCTCACCCGACTCTCAATACCGTCGGGAGGCCGAGAGGACGCAAAACATCCAACCGGATTCTAGTCCCACCCCCCGGAAAAGTCAAGCAAACAACGTCGCTGAAGCGGCCCCGGGCGATGGGGCTACTGGACCATGATCTCCACGAAAGGCGGTGATGGAATCTGGTTGATGGCATAGACCGGCGTGCGCGCGGAATTCACCGTCTTGACCACCTGCAGATACGTGTAGCTTCCCTCCGTCCACACGCGCACGATGCCATCTGCCGCAGTCCGAAGCTTCTCCAGTTGATCCATCGACGCCACCCGCGGGCTGACCACGCCCATCAAGACCACCTGGCCCTGGCGGCAGTTCGAGGCGACGTTCGTGATCGCCGATAGACCCTCTCCCGATGGCAACAGGGCGAGCAGTCGCGAGATGTCCACCTGGATGCGAATGGGGTGATTGCTCTTCTTGCAGATGCGGTCCACCTCCGACTCCAGATACCCCGGCTTCATCAGTGGCTCGGCCTCGCACATGCCACCGGGGCAGAGAAGCATGACCTGACCGCTCTGTATCCCGCGGTCGAGCGCCTGGCCCATCCCTGCCGCTTTCATCAGCGCGCGCCACCGCGACTTCCCATCGCTCTGTCCCGCGACGCGAACGTAGGTGTCGCCGGCCTCGAGTGCTTCCTTCGCAAAGCCGGTGTCGAAAATGTCCTGGTGCAGCGACGCATCGATCTCCATCAGGTAGAAGCTGCCGTAGGGAATGCCGCCCCCCAGCAGATCGTCCAGTTGAGGTATGCCGACTGAAACCGCTTCCTCGTACCTGTAGAACGGCCTCTGGAACGGCGGGAGTATGCGGATGCCCTCATCCGTGAAGAAGAACAGGCTCGGAATCGGTATATGCGGGGTGCCGCGGCTCTTCAGCACCTCGATGAAGCGCATGTGGGAGTTGCCCACATACGAGCGAGTCAATACGATCAGCCCGTCCGCCACGAACTCCTCCGGGCTCGTGCCCACCGCTTCTGCTTCCCGCAACTCGCGCAACAGCATCGCCGTCAGCGACTCCCTCTTCAGCGCGTTCGCCAGCCCATAGACGGCCTCTCGGAATCGGCCGTGATCGTGCCCGCTCGTATCCTGAAGATGGCTGACGCTATCTACCACCACTCGTCGCGCGCCGATCTCTGCGATCATCTCATTCACCAGGCCCTGATCGCGCACGATATCCTGCTGAAGCACCTCCGGTGATGTGAACAGGACTTTCAGCTTCCCCTGCTCTTCCAGCGCCCGGAAATCCCAGCCGTAATTCGAAGCGTCACGGTAGATGCGCTGTGGGAATTCCTCGAACGTGATGAACAGCCCGTTCTCCTGGTACTTGGTGATCCCGTTGTAGAGGAATTGCATCCCGAGGCTCGTCTTGCCCGAGCCTGGTGCGCCAGCTACCAGAATCGCGTCTCCCTGCAGAAAGCCACCGCACAGCAGCTCGTCGAGACCCTCGATACCGGTTTTCACACGATCCATGCGCTGCTCTCCTGTAGGACCGCGCCATGGCGCGGTGCGCTCTAGCAACCAGCGATAGGGAACCGCGGCCGTGCCGCGGCAGGCGCCATCACGGAGTAACGACCGTGCGAGCACCTGCACTGTACGACAGTTGTCGGCGAAATCCATCTAGCCCCGCGAGCGTTTTGGCCGCTAGATATCACAACCAGCCTCTCCGCCGTCACGCCCGACGCGCCGCCATGGATGAGTCCAAGCATGCCTCACCGGCGACGCGGGATATATCTGTATACATCGGCGCCCGGGTACTTGATCTTCTGGATGAAATGTCGCTGCTCGAGCAAATCCAGCTCTTTCTGCACCGAGTCCACTTCCCGGCCCACGCGCAGGGCGATTTGCCGCGCGGTGTTCACCGTGTACGGGTTGGCTTCCAGAAAGGAGATCAGTTTCTCCAACCCTCCCAGCGACGCCGCCATGCGGCCGAGCTCGCCGCTCACGCGGTACGTCCGCAGACCGCGCCGAATCCGGTCGGCGAACTGGCCCAGCTTCTCGGACCGCGAGCCGGCCAGCCGCTGGAGTTCTTCGTCCGGCGTCTCCTCCAGCTCCCGCCGCTCCCGATCGCGCCTGGTCAGGAATCCATCAGCCTCCGAAACCGCACCCTCCAGGCTGTACCCCTGGTCCAATGCCTGCTTTATGAGGCACACCTTCTCGATCGCTAGGTAGTCGTACGTCCTGCTGCCACTGCGGTCTGTGGGTTTGACGATCCCCTTGTCCGTCCAGTAAGAGAGCTGGCGGATGGAAACGCCGCAGAGATGCGCCGCCTGACCGATGCCAAGCTCCAAACGTTCCAGCAGTTTGCTCAAATCGACAGGCTTGACTGATGTTGCGCCACGATCGCGCATGACGTCCGGCATCTTTGTCTCCTCGGCTCAGCAGGGCTGTCGCCTTGTCCCCGCGCCTGCACGGTCAGGGTGGATCGTGGCATGAAGGTAGCACATAGATGTTGGTAGGTCAATACATCACTGATAACTTATTATGACATTCGCAAAGACAGCCACGGCCTCTCGCTCTCGCCAGCCGCAGAGGGTGTGTGGCATGTCCTCATGCAGGCAGGTCCCGAAGGCCGGCAGTGGAACAGGTGTTCCCGTGATCGACGATCTTCCCCAGCCGGAAGAGCACCGGGAGCTACGCGGGACCATCGAGGCCGTGCGCCACCACAGCCCGGAAGATGGGTGGACGGTCGCGCGCCTGCGTGTCGCCGAGGGAATGAGCGGCGCCGGCGAGACCGTCACGGTCGTGGGGAACGTGGCCAACGCGCGGGAGGGCATGGAGGTCGCCCTGTGGGGCGAGTGGGTGACCCACCCTCAGTATGGCGAGCAGTTCCGATTCCAGCGCTACCAGATCGCGCGGCCGCTCACGAGCGACGCCATCAAGCGATTTCTCGCTGGCGGCGCGGTGAAGGGCATCGGCCCGGCCACCGCCGAGTTGCTGGTCGCGCAGTTCGGCGACGACACGCTCGCCGCGCTCGGCGATCCGCAGCGGCTGCAGCAGGTTCCGGGGATCGGGCGCAAGAAGGCCGAAGGGATCGTCGAGGAGTGGAAGCGCCAGCAGGACTCGGACAGCCAGGGCATACTCATGCGCCTCCAGGGCATGGGCATCAGCGCCGCTCACGCCATCCGCATCCACAAGCACTACGGCGGCCAAGCCGCCGAGGTCGTCGAGCAGAACCCCTACCAACTCGCGATGGAAGTGGAGGGCATCGGCTTCAAGACCGCCGACCGTATCGCGCAGGCGATCGGTGTGCCGAGGAGTTCGCCGTTTCGGCTGCAAGCCGGCATCGCACACGCGCTCCAGGAGATGGCGGTGCAGGGACACTGCTATCTGCCGCAAGATAGACTGCTCGAATACTCGGGGCGACTGCTCGAATCCGATGATAGCGAGGCGCTCGATGACGCCTACCGGGCGCTGGTGGAGCGCGAGTGGGTGATCGTAGATGACGCGCCCGAACTCCGCCTGCTCGGCGGCCCGAGCGATGAGCCGCGCAAGGCGGTCTACCTCCCGCGCTTGCATCGCGCCGAGCACGAAGTCGCCCGCCATCTTCGCCGCCTTCGACTGGCCGCGCCGCAGGCCAAGGCGACGCGCGATTCGCTGGAGCAGTGGATGGGCGGCGAGAAGAAGGTCGGGGAGACCGAGCTTTCCCAGCAGCAGGCCGAGGCCGTCGGGCTCGCACTCACTGAGAAAGTGGTCATCCTCACCGGCGGCCCCGGCGTCGGGAAGACCACCGTCACCAGGGCCATGGTGGACGTGTTCAATAACTCCGGCTGCGAGGTGGCGCTCGCCAGCCCCACCGGCCGCGCCGCCAAGAAGCTCTCCGAGGTCACCGGCCGCGAGGCGAAGACCATCCATCGCCTGCTCGAAATCGATCCCGGAAGCTGGACGTTCCGGCGCAACGAAGAGCATCCGCTCTCCGCCGACGTCGTGATCGTGGACGAGGCCTCGATGCTCGACATCGAACTCATGCACGCGCTGGTGCGCGCCATACCCGACAGCGCCCGCCTCATCCTCGTCGGCGACGTGGATCAACTTCCCTCCGTGGGCCCCGGTCTTGTGCTCCACGACCTGATCGAGTCCAAAGCCGTGCCGGTCGCCAGGCTCACAGAGATCTTCCGCCAGGACCGCGAGAGCCAGATCGTCATGAACGCCTACCGGGTGAACGAAGGAAGAGCGCCCGAGTTCCACACACCCGCGCGACCTGGCGACGACTCCACCTTCGTCTCAGAAAGCGATCCCGATGCGCTTGTGCGGCGCGTCGTGGAGGTCGTCGGCGAGGAGCTGCCGCAGGACGGGTTCGAGGCCGCCGACATCCAGGTGCTGACCCCCATGAACAAACGCAACCTCGGGACCGTGCAGCTCAATCAGGTGCTGCAGCAGGCGCTCAATCCCGCCCGCCCGAGCACGCCCGAGGTGAAGCGGGGGGAGAAGGTCATCCGCCAGGGCGACCGGGTGCTGCAGACCGTCAATAACTACACCAAGGACGTCTTCAACGGCGACGTCGGCACCGTGCTCGCGGTCGACCGTTCCAACAACTCCATCACCGTTCAGTTTCCTGATGCCACCGGCTGGTACGGCTATGACGAACTCGACGAACTCGAGCTGGCCTACGCCATGACGGTCCACAAAGCGCAGGGGAGCGAATACCCGGCGGTGGTGATGATCTGCCACACCAGCCAGTACATCATGCTCCAGCGCAACTTGCTCTACACCGGCCTCACCCGCGCCAAACGCAAGTGCGTCTTCGTCGGCAACCGTCCCGCCATCTGGACAGCGGTGAAGAACAACAAACCCGCGCGACGATACACGCGGCTGAAGCAGTTGTTGGTAGCGGGATGAACCCGCGAGATGAGGCTTCCGGTGTTTCGGGACTTCAGTCCCGAAACCACGCGCCCGTTGCGTCGGTACTTCAGTGCCGACGCCCCAAATCTGTTATTCCGAGGCCTGCCCGCCTCGGGCGGGGAGAGAGTCCGCCTCAGTGGACTCGACGACCGTGGGAATCTCGGTGTGGGTAGGGCAGGAGCGTGTCTCCTGCCCCAGTGCTGTCATCCCGAGCGACTCGCCAACCCCCGCGCGGCTCCGGCGAAGCCGGAACGCGCGGAAGGGGGCGAGCTATGCGAGGGATCAAAATACCTGCGGAGCCGACCGGAGGGAGGCGAGTCTGTAGGGCAGAACCTTGCCTCGTGATCCAAGACAACATGACCCGCATCCCTAACGACCTCAACGACCTCACTGGCACAGAGTGGATCAAGTTCACGCGAACCTGGTTCGTGTGCGATTCCCCGCGCTACTGGCGCAACAAAGACACCGAACTCCATCCCGCCCGCTTCCCCGAGGAGATGGTCTCGGAGTTCCTGCAGTTCTTCACCAAGCGCGGCGGGTTCGTGCTCGACCCGTTCGTCGGCTCCGGGGCGACGCTGGTGGCCTGCTCGGAAAACGAGCGCATTGGCGTGGGCTTCGAGGTGAACTCGGACTACGCCCGCGTCGCTGCTCGACGCGCCTCCACCGACAATCTCACTCCCCAGGTCGTCGTCCAGGGCGACGCCCGAGACATCAACTATGCCGATGTCTGGCAGACGGGCCGCGCCAGGTTGGAGGCCTTTGGTATGACCTTCCGCCGCGGCTTCCCCCAGTTCGACTTCGTCATCACCTCCCCGCCCTACTGGAGCATGCTCGGTACCAGCCGCGGCGGGGTGTTCTCGAAGCATAAGCAGCGTGCCGCCAGCGGTCTCGATACCGTCTACTCGAAGCGCAGCGATGACCTTGGCAATATCGCCGACTACAGCGAGTTCATCGCCGCTCTGGGCGAGGTGTTCGACGGCGTGCGCAAATGCGTCAAGCCCGGCAAGTACATGGTCGTGGTGGCGCAGAATCTCAGAGACCCCGATGGCGAGATCAGGCCGCTGGCGTGGGACCTGGCGCGCAGGATCGGGAGAACGTGGCAGCTCCAGGGCGAGCGCATCTGGTGCCAGAATACCAAACCCCTGGGCATCTGGGGCTACCCGAAGATATTCGTGCCCAACTACCATCACCATTACTGTCTCATCTTCAGAAAGCGACCGAAGTGAGCATCGCGCGAGCCATATCGGCGGCGCTGCTCGGGCTCTTTATCAGCGCGGCGTGCTCGGCGGCGCCCAACACAAGTGAGAGGACCATGACATCTTCTGAGATCGAAGCGAGGATCGTGAAGGCGGGCCGGCCGCGGGTGTTCTTCCAGGCAGATGGCCTGGCGCGGCTGAAGGAGGAGATCAAGACCACCAAGCGCGCCGAATGGGAGCGGCTCAAGGCCGCGGTGGACGCCTCCCTCGACGAGGGCCCGCCCGAGAACCGCCCCATCGAGGGTGACCCCACTCGCCCCGGCACGCCCAACGACGAGATGCTGTGGCAGCGCGTCTTCGGCTACCGCATCCCCGGCCTCGCGCTCGTCGCCCTGCGCGATCCGGACCCCAAGTACTTCGAGGCCGCGAGGAAATGGGCGCTGAAACCCGGCGAGTACCCGCTCTGGG
>JBEKKD010000249.1:0-6567 GCA_050010895.1 Armatimonadota bacterium | reverse complement strand
CGTGGCCAGGGTGATCCGGGGATACTCCGCGGGGCCTGCTGGCGGTGCCGCGCCGTAGGCCGCGACAAGCTCCAGCAACCGCTTGCGCGGCAGCGTTGCGGACAGCAGCAAAACCGTACACCTCAGCGCAGAGAGCCATTCAACCAGGCGATCCAGCAAGGTGCTGGTGTAGGTGTCATAGGCATGGACCTCGTCGAAGACCACGACCTTGTTCGCCAGGCCGAAGAGCCGGACAAACCAGTGGCGGGTCTGCAGCACGCTCAGCAGCGCCTGGTCTATGGTCCCCACCCCGAACGGGGCCAGCAGCGGCCTCTTGCGGGCGGTGAACCAGGACCTCGCCGAGACCGTCGAATCCTCATCACCGGCGTCCCCGCCGATGCCTGAGATTCGCAGGGCCTCTGCCAGCAGTGCATTTCCGTGGACCAGCTGCAGGTTCTCCTTCAGATTGGCGTGCCCCCGGTGCCGAAGGTAGTCGCACCTCACCCGTTCGAACATGGCGTTGCTCGTGGCCTGCGTCGGCAGGGCGACATAGAGACCGCGCGACTGGCCTCGGCACAAGGATGCATCTGCTGCGTATAGCGCGGCCTCGGTCTTGCCCTGGCCCATTTGCGCCTCGATTACCAAGAGGAAGGGCCCGGGTTGCTGGTCAATCAGCTCGGAGACTGCCCTTTGCATGTCGTTTGGGGCGAATCGGAAGATTCTGCTGAATGGTGCCGGAGCAGCGTATTCAGGCGTGGGGAGCCATCCAATGCTGCTGAGCGCCTGGTGAGCCCGCTTCGTCGAGTCCTGCGAGTAGGAAGTCGCCCCGCTGCGAGGGTCGAGCGGGAAGTGGTCGGTGTTCGAGCCGATCCAGTCAGCGACCGATATCAGGCCGGCTAACACTGGGACTGCAGCGGGATCAGTCGGGTCTTGCAGGCAGATCTCGGCCGGTGCGCCTTTGTCGTGGTTGATAAGTTGCCAGAGACGAGCAGCAATCATCGCCCGGGCGGATGTCCACGATTCGTCGCCAAGGGTATCGGAACCGATAGTCCTCATTTCATGGGCCCCGGCAAACACACCATGGTGGGCGCCAGCGATCTGCGCCAGAATGCCGGCCGCCACCGGGCTCACGCGCACTGCCACGTAGCCATCCCGCAACACGGTCTTCAGTTCGTGGGCTGTAATAATCCCGTGAGGTTTCGGCTCGCCGTATCCCAACTCCAGGCATGACGCGGCAGCCAAGTCGGGGCGAAGTCGTTGGAATGATGGGGACGCCTTGCCCAGATCATGCAGCCCGGCCAGGAGTGCGACGAGCGAAGCGGTTTCCTGTTCTTCTGCCGCGAGCATCGTGGCACACCACCGACGCAAGTCCAGGCCCAGGCAGTCTCGCCAGAGCAGAGTGGCGACATGCGCCACGTCCAGCATGTGAAGCAGCAGCGGGTGATACCGGGACGGGTCTTCCCGGTCCGTCTTCCCCCAGAATGCGAGAGCAGCCTCACGATGCACGGCGGGAACCCCCTTCCCGGGCGGCCATCGCGGCGCTCCTGTTGACCGCTCCCTCGGCGGGCATATTCCCTGTGCCCTGGTCCGTCCCTTCACGATCCGTCTGGGTTACCTCATATCCGAAGCCTACGAAACCTTCTGCATCGCTTCGGCAAAGTGGGCGCTGATCGCCGTGGTCAACATGTCGGCGTGCGCACGCGGCCGCGAACGGCGCGTTGCGTGCGCCCGTGTCGAGCGTTCGGCGGCCGGTTGGGATTATGCCTCGGCTTGCTGCGGTTCGCGGCGTTGTCGCCGCGTGTGGGCGGCTGCGCCGGACACGCGATTTTGCGGGAGATCTCCGCCAGAAGCCCATTTCCCGCGTCTTGCCTGTCAGGTGGTGGTCTGACCCGTCTCGACCTCGACCTCCCGAAAAACACGGTGCCAGTTGGGCATTTCCGATGGAAAACGCCACCCTACGAAGCAGGCCGCGCCAACTTCGCGTGTGCACCGGCAAATGCCACCGCCAGCTTCCCCACCGCCGCCTGTTTCGTCCGCGTGTCCGAGTGCAGGTAGCGGGCCGTGGTCTGGAGATCGGCGTGGCCGAGTAATTCCTGCACGGTTCGCACGTCCACGCCACTGCGGATGAGGTGGCTGGCGAAGGTGTGGCGGAGGCGGTGGGGGGTGATGTGCTCCTCGCCGAGGCCAGCGCGCTGGAGCACATGCTGCAGCATGCGTCCGGCTACACGCGCATGGAGGGGATGGCCACCAACGCGGCTGACGAAGAGATGCTGGCTTTGGGTCTGCGGCCGGCAGACCAGGTACTCGCGGATCGCCTCGACCACCAGCGGCGTGAGCGGGACGACGCGCTCTCTGGCTCCCTTGCCGCGCACGAGCAGCTGCGCGCTCTCCATGTCGAGATCGTCCAGGGTGATGGCGGCAACTTCACTTCGCCGCAGTCCGGCGAACAGCAGCAGGGCGATCATCGCGCGATGCCATGGTGTGTGCGCCGCCTCCAGCAGGGCCCCGGCTTGCTCCGCGGTCAGGCAAGTGGGCAGCCGCTGCGCCACCTTCGGGAGCGGCAGGCCCCGCGCGAGATTGGCAACGGTCTGCCCCGTTTCCTGCAGGTAGTGGTAGAACGAAGTGATGGCGGTGAGCTTGCGCCGCACGGTGAGCGGGGCCTGGCCCTTGAGACTGAGCGCGAACTGCACCACCATCTCTCGCCGCACCTGATCGGGAGCGACGACGCCCGGGTAGCGCCCCCTGAGGAGACCCCGAAACTCCCTCAGGTCCCGCGCGTAGGCCTTCACCGTGTGGATCGAGTAGCCGCGGTAGGAGCCGAGGTAGTCGACGAATCCGGCTACCGCGCCATCGAAGCCGACCGCCGCGGCCGATGGCTGCACTGCGCCCTCTGCTGGCGTGTGCCTGCCTCCTGGCACAATGAACGGCTCAGGTGGGCGCGGTTATGCAAGGCCTTTTGTTATGTTTTCTCGGCCTATCTGGAGACGAGCTAGGGGCTGCGGAGGCGGGAGAAGGCGGGGGTTGTGTTACATAATCTGGTGCTCCATGATGGGCTGGGGGCTTGTTCGCCCTACTTCCACTCAGGAGGTCCTGCATGGAGACCCAGCAGTCGCACGATGGTTCGATGCCGATCAGGCAGTTGGTGGCGGAGACGCTACGACAGATGGAGATGGCTGGCTACGCCGCCAGTCGCGTCGCGCACTGTCGCTCAGTGTTCGAGGAGTTCGCACGCTTCGCCCATGCCACCGCGCACACGGATCAGTTCTCGGGAGAGCTGACCGCACGCTTTCTCGCTCACCTCGGGTACGATCCCGGTAGCTGTCCAGATCCGCCACCATACCGATGGGCGCAGTATCTGAGAGCGCTGCGGCTTCTCGCTGAGCTGAGCGAGCGAGGATGGCTGCGCTATGGCGGGTGCTATGTGCGCCGGTTCCTCCTGCCGCTTCCGTTGCAGCAGGTGCTGGCCGACTATGAGCAGGAATGCCGCCGGGCCGGGCAGCGGCGGGCGACGCTGCGCAATCGGGGACAGCACCTGCCCACGCTGCTGCTCTTTCTGTGTCGCGCAGGGGTCCACCAGCTTTCGGCGCTGCGTCCCGCTCACCTCTCGGACTTTCTGCTCACCCAGACTCATCACTCCGCCCACACGATCGCCGTCATCAGCTCCGTCACTCGGCAGTTCCTCCGCTACCTCTACCGGCAGGGATTGGTGCCGGAGGATCTGGCTGCCAGCCTTCCATCGATCCGTCTCGCCCACCACGCGAAGATCCCCACCGTCTGGACTCCCGACGAGGTCGAGCGCCTGCTCGCACAGGTGGACCGGGGTTCTCCGCAGGGCAAACGCGACTATGCCATCCTACTGCTCGCGGCCCGCCTCGGGATGCGCGTCGGTGACATCGTGCGGCTGCGCCTGGAGCATCTCCACTGGGAAGAGGGGCGCATCGAATTCACCCAGTGCAAGACCGGAGAGCCGCTTGTCTTGCCGCTTTCTGAAGAAGTAGGCTGGGCGCTGATCGACTATCTGCGCCATGGGCGTCCGGCGGTAGCTCATCGGGAAGTGTTCCTCGGGGCTCGCCAGCCCTTCGGGCCGTTTGTGCCAGCGGATGACCTCCACTATCTCATCTCGAAGTACCGCCGCCGCGCTGGCATCTTTCTGACCCCTGGTCGCCCCGGCGGGCTGCATACGTTGCGCCACTCCCTCGCGAGTCGGATGCTGAGCCAGGAGCCGCCTCTTCCGGTTATTGCTAGCGTCTTGGGCCACACCCGCACCGAGTCCGCTGGCATCTACACTAAGGTCGATTTAGCGCACCTGCACGCCTGTGCCCTCGACCCTGAGGAGGGACCCCATGCATGAGTACATGCGTGAGCCTGTTTTCCGCAGCGCCCTCGCTCCCTACCTCCACCAGTTCGTCGAGGAGAAGCGTGTGCTGGGGTGTCGCTACACCTCACAGGCGCGGCAGGTCGGCGCCTTCGACCGCTTTCTTGCCTCCCAAGGGGCGACCAGCCCCGATCTTGAGAAGTCTCTCATCTCCGTCTGGACCCAGAAGCGTCCCCACGAAAGCCACCGCACCCACACCGGGCGCGTTTCGCTCGCGCGACAGATAGGGCTCTTCCTCGTGCGCCGCGGCTTTCGTCCGTACGTCCCGGACCCCCGACTCATGCCCAAGGGACGCTCCGCGTTCACCCCGTACATCTTCACGCCTGAGCAGATCACGCAGCTGCTCGCGGCCGCCGACCAGATTCGGCCGGACCTTCGCTCTCCGCACCGCGAGCGCGTGTTCCCGCTCATCTTCCGGCTCCTCTATGGATGCGGGCTGCGCGTCAGTGAGCCGCTCCACCTCCAAGTCAGAGATGTCGATCTGGCCGAAGGGCTGCTGACGATTCGAAAGTCGAAGTTCCAAAAGGATCGCCTCGTCCCCGTCGCTCCTTCGCTCACGGCGCGACTCCAGGACTATGCCCACACTTGCCTCAGCAGTGCCGCCCCGACGACTCTGTTCTTCCCTGCCCCTGATGGCGGGCCCTTCTGCCACCGGGTCATCTACGACACCTTCCGCAGGCTCTTGTGGCAGTGCGGGATCTCCTACCAGGGCCCGGGCCGGGGCCCGCGACTCCACGATCTGCGCCACACGTTCGCAGTCCATCGGTTCATGCAGTGGGACCGGGAGGGCATGGATCTCGACGTGGCGTTACCGGTGCTGGCGGCATACCTCGGGCATGTCTCACTGAGCGGCACCCAGCAGTATCTGCATCTGACCGCCCAGATGTACCCGGATCTGAGCGCCAGGCTCGAAGCACACTACGGCTGGGTCATCCCGGGCAAGGAGCAGCCATGACCCCCACCGATCTCGCCCGCGCCCTGCAAGCCTTCTTGGGTGAGCACCTCCCCATGCAGCGGAATCTCAGCGTGCACACCATCCGCTCCTACCGCGACACCATGCTGCTCTTGCTGCGCTTCTGCCGGGATCAGCAGGGGCTGACCATCGAGCGGCTCCGCATCACCGACCTGGAGGCTGGGCTCGTGGAAGCCTTCCTGGAGCACCTGGAGAAGGAACGCGGCTGTACTATCCGCACTCGCAATCAGCGCCTTGCCGCCATCCATGCGTTCGCCCGGTATCTTCAGATCGAAGCTCCCGAACACATCCTGCACTGCCAGCGGCTTCTTGCCATTCCCGTCAAGCGCTATGCACGATCCATCCTCCACTATCTGAGCGACAAGCAGATAGAGATGATCCTCGGTCAGCCGGACCTGAGCACTCTCCAGGGCCGGCGCGATGCGACGTTGCTGAACGTGCTCTATGATACGGGTGCCCGCGTCTAAGAGCTGATCGACCTTTCGGTGCGAGATGTGCGCCTGGAGTCGCCGACGCAAGTCCAGCTCACCGGCAAAGGTCGCAAGAGCCGCATCGTCCCGCTCATGGACAGCACCGTCAGCCTGCTGACGCGGTACCTCCACGAATACGGCCTCGATCAGCCCCACGCTCGGCAGCAGTCGCTCTCTGCAAACCGCCGGGGACAGCGTTTCACCCGGGTGGGCATCCGACATCTGATTCGCAAGTACCTCGCCCAGGCGCGGCAGACTCACCCCGATCTGCCAGAGACCATCTCCCCGCATACTTTCCGGCACTCGAAAGCCATGCACATGCTCCAGGCTGACACCCACCTGGTGATCATCCGCGACTTCCTGGGGCATGTGGACATCGCCACCACCGATACCTACGCCCGTGCCGATGTGGAGATGAAGCGCCGCGCACTAGAGAAGCTGGCGCCCACTCGCGTGGAGGGCACCCGCCCCTCCTGGCACGAGGATGCCTCGCTGCTCTCCTGGCTCCGCGCCCTGTGAGCTAGAGGAGGAAGATTATGTTAAGCAGCCTGCCCCGCTCTCCGCCGCTCCGCCGGTCAGTTGGTCTCCCGTCGCTCCGAGAAAACATAACGAAAGGCCTTGCATAATCCGGCTTCTGCCTATCCGGTTGACTGCTATGTAAGAGTCAAGGCTCTTTTTCGAGCGTGCTGTGTAGGGATTGGCTGATGTCACAGACCGGCGCTGGTTCTCAGCAGGAAGGCTGACTGCTATGCGTGGCATTCCTCGTTGGG
>JBEKKD010000248.1:0-6569 GCA_050010895.1 Armatimonadota bacterium | reverse complement strand
CTCATCCCGCCACCCATCCCACCGCCCATGCCACCGCCCATGCCGCCGCCGGTCAGGACGACTTCATACTGCGACGCTGCCGGGACGGGCAGGAAGGCAAGGTTCGGGTTCGGAGAACCGAGCGCGGCGCCCCGCATCCCACCCCTCATGCCACCACCACCGCGCATACCGCCGCCGCCCATGCCGCCGCCGCCTGCTCTCATCCCTCCTCCGCCGCCCATGCCACCGCCGCCTGCTCTCATCCCGCCACCGCCGCCCATGCCACCACCGCGCATTCCTCCGCCGCCTGCACGCATCGCGCCCCCGCCTCCCCGAGCGCCACCGCCGGCGGCGGCTCCTGTGCCACCGCCGCCAGCCGCGTAGATGTCGGCGAGGGGAGGATAGCCATACTTCTTGAGGACATCAGCGAAACTGCTCTGAAGCACGATCCCGCGTTCCGTGCGAACAGGCGCCGGCTTTCCTTTGAGATACTGGGTGAAGCCGGCCACGACGACGTTCGTCACTGCTGCATCCGCGCCCTCGCCGTTCAAAACGATCCCCAGCGCCACGCCCTTCTTCGCGCGCAGATCGTAGAACCACTGCGCCTGCCCGGCCGCAAGGGAACCCACGAGCACGGGCCGGACCCAGACCGGCATGTCAGTCGGAGCGGCCGCCTGCCCGCCAAACTGCGGGAGGCCCGCGGCCGGACGCGTGAGGGTCTGGTACATCATCCCGCCGCCGGCCGAAAGCAGGATGCCGTTCGGCGCGCCGAGGCGCTTGGTCAACTCTCGATAGGAGGCGCCGATGCGGACCCCCATGAGCCCGTCTTCGACCGCCAGCGCAGGACCGGCAAATGTGACGCCTGCCACCAGCGCCAACAGCGCAATGACCTGTGAGCGACGGGAGATGTGCATTCTGTTGTCCCTCCGGATCCTGGAGAACATGGCTCGGCCTACAGGTAGCCCCGCAACTCCTCGGGCGTGAGCCCGACGGACGGACCCGCCGGCTCGGGCGCCGACACGGCCTGCGCCGGAACTGCCTCGACCGCCCTAACGATCTCGGCGCCGATCGCTATTCGCGTGACCCGCATTCCCTCGAGCGTGAACCGAACCCCGTCATCGACGTAGGTCAGCTCGATGGCGTTGCCCGCGGTCATGGTCTGATCGGGATATCCGTACCGGCCGATGACATCCATATAGCTGCTGGCGAGACCGATGCTTCGGGTCGTCCGCCCGGCAGCATACGGCAGGTTCCCGCTCAGTGTGATCGACTTCACTTCACCGGTTGGCGTGAGACTGAGCACCATAACGGCTGCCGAAGGCCGGCGATAGTACCAGTACATGCCTGTACCGCCGCTCGCAGCCCTCGCTCCTGCCGCGCCTCCTCCGCCACCCCTCATTCCACCGCGCCCGCCTCCTCCGCCACCCCTCATACCACCGCCGCGCATGCCGCCGCCCATACCACCACCGCGCATGCCGCCGCCACCCATACCACCGCCGCCCATGTCGCCACTCATGTCGCCGCCCTGCATACCACCGCCGCGCATACCGCCCCGCATCCCGCCGAGAAGGCTCGGATTGGATGCTGTCGTGTCATTGGGACCCGCGGGGCCGGAACGGCGCGCGCGCCCCGCGGCCGTGCCTGCTCCCCCTTGCCCCGAAGCGCTGGGCAGCCCGATCGAACCGATGGGGCCGATGTAGTTGGGCTGGCCGAATCCCGTCTTCCCCAGCAGATCGAGGGCCCTTTCACCGAGGCTGACTCCGGCCAGTTGGCGCTCGACAGCCCACGCCCCAGAGGCCATGGCGAAACAGACGAAGACGAGAGCGAGAGAGATCAGGCAGGCTCTGCGCATGTAGCGGCCCTCCTTGGCGGCGCTCCCAGGCAGGAAGCGCGCGACCGAGGTTCTCGATGATCGCATAGTTACCATCCGACGCTTTGCTGTACGCGCGACAGACGCGGCCGGAAGCCGCGTTCGCGATATCTCTTACGGCGGCCGGCATCGCGGAGACGGATGGCCGCCGCACCCGGAGAAACCTTGGCCGAGTCTAGCACAAAGGCAAATCCCGTGTCAAACTGCGCGCACGCTACAAGCGTCACCATACCCATTGGACTGTTCGAGCCGGTTATGGGTTCCCTCCTGGGGGTATTAGTGCAAAAGGTGACGAACTATGATCGCACGCAGACAGAACCCAAAGCAAGCGCCGGGAAGATCCCGCGCACGGACCGGCACACGACCCAGACAGCAGACTCCTGGGGCGCCTGAAGGCCCACGCTGCAGCGTCTGCCAGAGCCCTCTGAGCCGGCTTCCGTTCTACCTTGCGACAGCGCCCGGGTCCAGCGGGAGCTTCCAATGCCAGAAGTGCTTCTATCCCGGTACCGGCCGAATCCCGGAGCGCTCCGGGATCGTGGCTTCCGATCGTACCCGATTCTTGACGAACTTCTTCGAGGGAGGGGGAGCGCAGAGTAAGCCAGCGCCGCCGCCGTCCTCGCCCGACGACGACTAACCGCTCTGTCACGTCTCGATGCGGCGCGCTGCACTCAGCGCGCCGTCTCGTTTTTGGTGCTAACCTACCGCGGCGCGGGCCGCCGCCAGGTGACGACGGCCGCCTCCGTTGCCACTTGCACTTGCCTCTGCGACCAGCTTGCGAAGCTTGGTGATCGCTTTGCTCCGCTGCGCGTAGACGCAACCAACTCGCACGCGTCGGCGCCGGGCAATCTCTCTGATGCTCTGCCCGGCAAGCAGCGATTCCATCACTTGGCGCTCCGCCCTGGTCAGCCGCGACAGCAGGTGCATCACCTCCGTGCGCTTGTCATCGACGCTGATCTGCTCGAGCAGGTCCTCCTCGAAATGATGCCCCACCGTCTCATTCATCTCTTCCAGGGGGAGGATGACCTTCATGTGCTCGGACGCCTGCCCGCGATCGTGCAGATATCCGGGGATGCGGATGATGGAGTAGCGGTCCCGGAGCCAGTGTCGAATGGCTCCAATGCCCGTCTTCACGAGGTAGCTATGGCACTCGTGGGTGGCCCGATGGGCGGAGGCCTCCCAAATGGCTGTTTCTGCTTCTTGATACAGGTCCCGGGCAGTCTCCCGGTCGACCCCCAACATACCGATGTAGTTCCAGATCTGGTGCGCGACTGCTGCGTCCATGGCTGCGATGTCTCCTGTGACGGCTTCTGCCGAATTGTCAGGTGTCTCTTCGGCCGCGCTCGCGTGTGTGCGGTCTACCGCACAGTGGTAGACCAGGGTGTCTTCTGCTCTTGTCTCACTCTCTCACGTATGTGCGTGCACCATCAGTCCGCAGACGTCAGTGCTATGTCCTCCCATGCGAAGGCCGATACCCGATGCGATGACACGAAATGGATCGTGGCGGCTCCGCTGCGTGGGGGAAAGGATAGGACCCGAGGTAATGACGAGCTCGGATGCCCGGCCCCTCACCTCGTGTGCATCCAGTTGCCATTACCACTTCGGAGAAATCGGGATAGTGCATCGATAGGGCTGCTGCGTTCATCCCGTGGTCTCCTATCGAGGGCGGAGTATAGCACTAGAACGCTGGATTGGCAAGGGCGCAAGGGGTGTCTCATTCGCTTTTTTTTGGGCAACTCGCCGCGCCGAAATCAAGTGAGCTCCGGCCGCGAGAGCCTACGAGGCCGCGCCTCCGATCGGCCGCCAGTCGCGAAGCGCGAGGTTCGCGGAGACGTCGAGTGACGGTCCATCGGGTCCGGCGATGGTGAGCTTGTAGAGCCCGGCCGCCGCGACCATCGCCGCGTTGTCCGTGCAGAGCTGCGGATCGGGAACCCGAACGGAGAGCCCGAGCGCGGCCGCCTTCTCCGCGATCATCTCTCGCAGCCGCCGATTGCGCGCCACCCCGCCGACCAGCAGGATGGGCAGCCCGCCGAATTCCTCCGCCGCGCCCGTCGCGCGTTCAGCGAGCGAGAGGTCGATGGATTCCTGATACGCGGCCGCGAGCCTCGCCCGCTCCTCGTCCGCCGGGGGAGCCTGCCGAACGCGCCGCGCCAGTTCGGTCTTGACTCCACTGAAGCTGAAATCCCACGAATCGGCGATGCGCGCTCTCGGCATGGGCCGGATGCGGCCGCGGTAAGAGTCCGCGAGGTCAGCGAGCTGGGGAGAGCCGGGGTAGGGGAGGCCCAGCAGGCGCGCGCCCTTCTCGAACGCCTCGCCGGCCGCATCGTCCCGAGTCTTCCCGATGACCTGGTAGCGCCCGTGATCGCGCATGATGACGAGGTGGCTGTGCCCGCCGGACGCGATCAGCGCCAGCGCGGGAAATGAGATCGCTTGCCCGACCGCGGCGCCATAGATGTGCCCTTCGAGGTGATGAATGCCCGCAATGGGCAGTGACCGCGCTTCAGCAATCGCCTTGGCGACAGCAACGCCGACCACCAGCGACCCGATCAGGCCGGGACCATTCGTGACGGCAATGCCCTCCAGGTCGTCCCAGCCCACGCTGGCGCGGCTCATCGCCTCCGCGATCACCGGGACGATCGTCTCCAGGTGCCGCCGGGAGGCGATCTCCGGGACGATGCCGCCGAAGGGCGCGTGGAGCGCGTCCTGCGAGGCCACTACGCTGGACAGCACCTCCGCACCGCGCTCCGTCGGCCCGCGCGCGATCGCGGCAGCAGTTTCATCACAACTGGTTTCTATGGCCAAGATGAGCACGCAACAGGGTTTCGGGTAGCGACGGTGCGCGACCTGCCGAGAACGGATGTCGAACTACGCCATGCCCACCAACCTGTCTCTCACCCTATTCAGGACATCGCCTGGCGTCGCGATAGTGATGCCCGCGGTCACGCCGCGGTAGTGGCGGAGATTGAATGTGACGAGGAAATCGCACCTGCTGTCGAGGGCCGAAATCAGGATAGGCCTGTCGTCCGGATGCACTGCCGCCAGTTCAGAGGAGCGCTGGGGAGACGACGAATCCGGCCTGATATCCAAGTTGGTGACGCCGAGGATCGTCCGGAAGACCGGCAGCGCGGCGGGCAGCTTCGCGACGAGATTGCGCTCGACCTCGCGCACTACCTGCGCGCACGTCACGCCTCTGATCACCCCGGCTTCACATAAGCGCAGGAGCACATGACTCGCGCCCGTGCTGGAGGCCGATCCGGCAATCAGCGCATCGGCATCGAAGAACACGCGAAAGATGTTAGTGCTTGACACGCCGTCGGCCCCGGGAGCTGCCGTGGCGAGGCAAGCCGGCGAGCAAGTGCTTCATCTCCACACCTGACTCCCGTCGTAGCCTCTCGATCTCCGCTGTCAGCTTCGGGAGCACCGAGACCTTCGGCGCCAGGATCAGCACCCCGTCTAGGTCTATGATGGTAAGCGCATCACCCTCCTCAAGCCGGTACTTCTCCCGGATCGCGGCCGGAAGGGTGAGTCCCCCGCGCTGTCTGATCTGAACCGTGGTCTTGCTCATCCTCGTCAACTTTTCAGAAAATCAGATTTTCAATGACAATCTACCGTACGCGCCCCGTCTGCGTCAAGCGCCGCGCAGTGGTTTCACCGGCTGCTGTCGGCCAATCGCCGGAGGAGCCAGGCATCTCTTCGGTGAAGAGCGCCCGTATCGATCTGATGGTGAAGAGACGCAACTGTCCCGAGACAGCAGGAGGTCATGGTGCCATCCAGACTGCGAGTCATCCAGGTCGGCCTCGGCGCGATGGGCCGGCGCCTCACACCGTTCCTGCTGGAGCGGCCGAACCTTCACGTCGTGGGCGCGGTGGATGTGGACCCGCGGGTAGTCGGCCGCGACCTGGGGGAGGTGGCCGAGCTGCCTGGTCGCATCGGTGTGAAGGTGGCGGGAAGTGTCGGCGAAGCGCTCGCGGAGACCGCGGCGGACGCCGCGCTCCTGACAACAGTCTCCGGTTTCGCGCGGGCGAAGCCCCAGATCGACGAACTACTGCAGCACAAGCTGAACGTGATATCGAGCTGCGAGGAGCTGTCATTTCCCTGGCTGACACACCCGAAGCTGAGCGCGGAGATCGACCGCGCCGCGAAAGCCGCTGGTGTCTCGGTTCTCGGCACCGGCGTGAACCCCGGCTTCCTCATGGACGCTCTGCCGATCTCGCTTACGGCCATATCGCGGAACGTGAAGAAGGTCACTGTGCTGCGCTATCAGGACGCGCGATTCCGCCGCCTGCCGTTCCAGCAGAAGATCGGCGCCGGCCTCACGCTGGAGCAGTTCGAGCAGAAGAAGTCGGCGGGGACGCTGCGGCATGTCGGCCTGACCGAGTCCATGCACATGATCGCATTTCGGATGGGATGGACGCTCGATCGTACCGAGGACGTCATCAGCCCTGTGGTCGCTGAGAGCGAAGTCATCAGCGGCGACATCACCGTGAGGCCGGGCATGGCGCGCGGCGTGCAGCAGATCGGCTCGGGATATGTCGGCAGCGAGGAGAGGATGCGGCTCGAGTTCCGCGCATGCCTCGGGGAAGACGACGTCCAGGACACCGTCATCATCGCCGGCGAGCCGGAGATGCGCTTCACCATCGCGGGCGGCGTGAACGGTGACGTGGCGACGTGCGCGATACTCACGAACGCGATTCCCATTGTGGTCGACGCCGCGCCGGGGCTG
>JBEKKD010000247.1:0-6603 GCA_050010895.1 Armatimonadota bacterium | reverse complement strand
GGCGAGTCCCTTCGGGGACCGGTGTCGGCCCGACATCGCATCAGCCCCGGGTCGGCCGCTTGAGGCTGCGGGCAACCGCAGCCCTAGATAGATGGACGCTCGCGACAAAACTCGGCGTATCGGTTGACTGGTTAGCATGCAGGCCTGGGGCCGCTTCCTGAGCTTGGATTCCAAGGGCAGCCTGCCATTCAGCCGCGGCGGTTTCAGGTGTGCTCGACGCAGACCGGCGGGCTCAGGGCTGCCGCGGTAGGAGCGGTAGGGACCGATGGTTGCTCCGGAATTGCGCTGTCAGGCATGATGGGCCCAGGCTGCATCGGGTACCGGAGGTGTCTCGAGGCCGTTACGAGCGACCACCCAGCGGCAGTAGGATAGTGAACGTCGAGCCACTGCCCGGGGATGATTCGATCTCCAGGCGGCCTCCATGGCGTTCCAGAATGTCGACGACGGTAGGAAGGCCGATCCCGGATCGGTGCATCCTGTCCCCCGTCTTGAAGGTCCCGAGCATGAGCGCCCTGGTTGCAGCGTCCATGCCGCGGCCATCGTCGCAGACCTGGACGAGCGCGTGCGTGCTATTGCGTTTCGTCGCTACGGTGACATGCCCGCCACTTGGCAGGCAGGCGTCGAAGGCGTTGACCACGAGGTTGACGACGCACCGGTAGACCCCGCGCTTGCTGTGGCGGCATTCCCCCAACCCCTCACCGAGAGCTGTGTCAAGCTCGATTGCCCTCGCCCGGGCTTCTCCGCGAAGCAGGCCGACGGCATCGGCCACCGTCTCGTTCAAGTCTCCCGGGCAGATCTCATCCGGCCGGTCGGGGTCATAGGTGAGCACGTCCTTGCACAGATCGACGAGGCGCTGCACGTGGCGATCGAAGATCTCCCAGGCGCTCTTGACGTCATCCACACGCCCCTGGTCTATGGCGCGGCGGATGACATAGGAGGTACCGAGCAGGGCATGGGCTACATCCTTGAGGAAGTGCGAAAGCCCGGCGACTGACTCGCTGATGGAGGCCATGCGACCTGCGGCCACTGCCTCCTGCAGCAGACGCGCCTTTTCCAGTGCCAGTGCGACCTCGACCGCGAAGCGCTCCATGAACCACTGATCGTCGTGCGAGAAGGCGCCTCCGGCGCTGTTGGCAGCGGTGATCACCCCCAGCACGCGGCCATCGGAATCCCGGATCGGCACTGCCAGCAGGGAATCAGTGCGGCAGTGGCAGGCCTCGTCGAACGCCCGGTTGAAGGGCACGTCATCGTGTCCGGAAGATGCGCGGTATGCCTCCTTGACATTGACCGCGGTATTGCGCGCGGCCGCAGAACCGACGGCACTCGTTTCGTCGCAGGCGATGTCGACCTTCACTTCCCGCCCGCGCAGCATGAACTCGCCATATAGACGCGGTGGATCGCCCCGCAAGAAGAGGACCAGGCTTCGCTGTGCCTGTGTCACGGCCCGGGCCTGCCGCGTGATTTCCCTGATGACAGCATCCAGGTTGAACATCGCGCGCAGCCGGTCGTGGATGCCCATGAGGGATTCGATCTGGGTGATCCGCGCGTGCAGGCTCTCTGCGTCCCAGACCCCCTGGGCAAGTTTCACGAACCGGAAGCTTGCCGCTTCTTCCTCGCGCACGCGATGGAAGAAGGCGCAGTTGAGGCAGATGTCCTGCTTGTCAACGAAGTCGCCGTGGGGTTTCCCGTCGCAGCTCGTGCCGGGGACCGTCCAGCAGATGCGCCCGGCGTTCACCCCGCCGTTGACGCCCGTCGACGTGAGGTCGAGCGCCGTCGGACATGGCTCCACACTGGTGGGGCCCCGGCCGCACTGCCTCACCTCCCAGCAATTAGTCTTCTGCTTGGTAACCATCCACGCTCCAAGGCTCCCGTTGCCGCTGCCTCGGGCGGCAACGGGAGCAGACGCGCCGAGGGACAGCCGTTAGTTCAGATAGCAGGCGACGGCCTTCAGCAGCGCTTCCGGCTCCAACGGCTTCTCCAGGTAATCGTTTGCTTCCGCCCTCAGCACACCGTCGATCGGGTACCTCGTTCGTGTGATCTGCTTTGCCATGCCGGTCAGCAGCACTACTGGGATGCCCCGGCTCCGCGGCGAGGACTTCAGCTTGGCGCACGCCGCGAATCCATCGAGTCCCGGCATCATGACGTCCAGCAGGATGAGATCGGGGGACTCCGATTCCACCTTTCTCAGCGCCTCAAGCCCGTTCTCGGCCGTGACGACCTCGTACCCTTCCGGCTCCAGGATCATCGAGATCATCTTGAGGTCGTCCCGGTCATCGTCCACCACGAGGATCTTCTTGCTTGTCTCACTCATCGCCCACCTCCATTGTGTTGGGCTTCGCAGTTGTGAAGCATCGCCTATCCTACCCCCGCCGGTACACCCGCCGCCCTCTCAGCTTCCGCGGGCACGGCCGGCCGCGGCAGCAGCCCGGCGCGCTCCACAATCTCAGGTACTTTCTGCTCCCATTCGATGGCCTGAATGTGCACTCCAGACACACCCTCAATCTCCCGCGCCTGCTCGATCAGCTCGATGGCGATGCTGATGCCCTCCTCCTCCTGGTTCGCGCGCGCCCGCGCCTTGTCGTCACCGGCCGCATCGCGTGCCGCCGCCATTCTCGCCATCACCTCCTTCGGCACCCTCACCCCCGCCACCGCGCTATCCATATACTTCAGCATCCCCAGGTTCTTCGGCACGATGATCCCTACAAGTATCGCCACACGGTCGGTGAGGCCCAAGTCGCGCGCAATCGCCATCTGCTGCCGGAACAGCTCCATGTCATAGATCCCCTGTGTCTGGATGAAGTCCGCGCCGGCGCGCACCTTCTTTCCCAGACGGAGCGGTCGAAACTCGATCGGATCGCCCATCGGGGTCCACACGGCGCCGATGAAGAGCGGCGGTTTCGTCTCAACCACATCGCCGCCCTGCTGGCGCCCGTCATCGCGCAGGCCCTTGAGAACCGAAACGAGTTGGATCGAGTCGACATCGTAGACGTTCTTCGCGCCCGGGTGGCCCTTGAGTTTGCCGGCAGCGCCGAAGGACTGGTGGTCGCCGGCGATACACAGGCAGTTGCGAATGCCCAGCGCGGCAGCACCCAGAATATCGGCCTGCAAGGCGATGCGGTTGCGGTCGCGGCAGGTCATCTGGATCACCGGCTCCAGCCCCTCGCGCATGATGAGCACCGCCGAGGCGATGCTCGACATCCTGACCACCGCCGTCTGGCAGTCCGTGATATTGAAGGCATCGGCGCACCCTTTGAGCAGGCGCGCCTTCTTCAGCACGACCGCCCCATTCGCGTCCATCGGTGGACCGATCTCCGCCGTCACGGCAAAGTGGCCGGCTGCCAGCACACGCTCGAGATTGCTGCCGCTCTTCATGATGTGACTGCCGTCCTCTCCTCAGTGTCGGCCGCCAGCTCACGCAGGTCCTCGCGCACGATCCGCCGCGGCCCCCCGTGGAGGGAGGTGGACCAGTCGCGCGGCGGCGTCACATCGAGGAGACGATCGAGCGTCCCCAATCTCTTCATCCGCTCTACGATCAGCGCCCACGCACAGTCCACATCAGGGCTGATCTCGCACTTGCCGCCCTTGCTCCCTCCGCAGGGCCCGTTCAGGATGGACTTCGAGCAGCGGGCGACAGGACAGATCCCGCCCGTCAGATGCAGCACGCAGTTTCCACACCCCGCGCACAGTTCCACCCACACCCCCGGCTCCGCGGTGGCGCCGAAGAACTTGGTGTTGATGCCGGGGAAGACCGGCACATCGCCCAGCCTCTCGGCGAGGAAGTTGACCCCTACTCCGCATGCGAGGGAGAGCACCGCGTCGATACCCTCCTCCTCCACCCGCTTGGACAGCGCGTCGACAAACTCCGGCTCGCACTGCCGGGTGACGCAGCCCTCCAGCACCTGTTGGGCAAGACCATGTTCGCCCGGAGCGGAATCGAAGGGCTCATGCCCTATCAGGCGCCTCGCCGCGATGCGCAGAGCCGAAGCAACCGTCTTCACTTCGGCCTCGCCTCCTGCGAAGCACACCGTCGCGCACCCACCACATCCCGCCACGAGGACCTTCTTGTATGGGTGGACGAACCCTTCGACTTCATCGAGCGGTTTGCGTTCAGCAACGATCACGGCTACTCTCCCGGCACTCCGGCGTTGATCAGTGCGAGCTTGCGGCGAGCGACCTCCCAGAAAGCCGTCCACGAGACCTCGGCCGACTTTTTCGTGCGCCACAGATCGATCCGTCCCCCACCCAGGCCGATCTCGGAAAGCACTTGGTTGGCCCGCTCCACCCGGTCCTCGAGGCGCTCCTCGGCCGTCGGATACAGGCACTCGCCCTCCCCACAGGCGATCACGCACACCGCGTCGGCCCCATGCTCGAAGGGAGCCAGCAGATCGGGCACGCTCAGCCGCCCCACACACGGCACCAGCACCCGCGCGACGCGCGTCTCCTCCACCTCCTCCGGGTTCTCGTCGAGGAACTTCCGGCTCGTCGCCTCGAACAAGCAGCAGAATGAGACGATTACCCCGCGAAGCGGCGGCTGGCCATCGTTCGACAGAAGGCGATTCAGGTTGTGCTCGATCCGCTCGGCGCCAAAGCGCTTGAGCGCTATCGCAGCAGCGGGACAGACGGCCGCGCACACCCCGCACGCCTGGCACCTCTCCTCTGCCATCACCGCCGTGCTCGTCACCGTCGCCACGCCAAAGGGGCATATCCTCACGCAGGTAAGGCAGCCGGCGCACCGCTCTTGGTCGACGAAGGCTCCCGTCGTGCAGGCCAGGCATCGCCGCGCTTCAGCCCGCGCTTCGGCTTCGGTGAAGCAACGCTCGATCTCCGAGAAGCCGCCGATCCGTGTCTCCGCGGCGGTCCGGCCGACCTCCACCCTGGCGCGTCCTTTGATCAGCTCGACCGTCTCGTCCGGGAGGTCACCAATGGCGGGCAACTCCCGCGTGCGCGGTTGCCGGAGGGTGTCGCCTGTGCCTAGGAAATGCTGAATCGCGCGCGCCGCGCGGTGCCCATCGGCCACCGCTTCCACGGCCCCTCCCGGCCCGGTGACCACCTCGCCGCAGGCAAACACGCTCCGTTCCGAAGTGGTCATGGTTTCGGGGTCGTACTCCAGGCGCTCGCCCGGAGCGACTCTGACGGCAGAGCCATTCAGGCAGCTCAGATCGCCGCGCTGTCCGATCGCGAGCACGATGGCATCGGCCGGCAGGGCCGTCGTCTCGCCATCATCGAAGGTGGGACTGAACTTCCCTTGGTCATCGAACACGCGCAGGCAACGCCTGAGCTCAATCCCTGCTACCGCGCCATTACCGGCCAGAACCTCAATTGGTCCCCAAGATGGCGCTAGCTTGATACCTTCCTCGAGCGCCTCTTCAAGCTCCCACTCCCAGGCAGGCATCTGTTCCCGCGATTCGAGGCACGCCATGGTCACGTCCATCGCGCCCAGCCGTCGCACGCAGCGCGCGACGTCGACGGCGACGTTCCCTCCGCCGACCACTACGACGCGCTCACCAAGGGGTACTGGCTCGCCAGCATGTACAGCCCGCAATAACGGCAGCGCCAGCAGCACGCCGTGGCTGTCGATGTTCGGCACGCCGAGACCTCGGCTCTCACTCAAGCCGGTGGCAATGAGGACGGCCTGGAACCCGCGCTGCAGATCGGCAAGGGTGATATCCCTGCCAACCGCGCAGTGGGTGCGCAGGTCTACGCCCAACGCCAGTATGTCGTCGATGTCTTCTCGCACCACGGCATACGGCAGACGGTAGCGGGGGATGGCCATGCCGAGCATCCCGCCCGGCTCGGCGGCGGCCTCGAAAACAGTGACGCCGAACCCCGCGCGGGCAAGGTCGTGGGCGACGGTAAGGCCGGCCGGGCCCGCACCCACGATGGCGACGCGCTCCGTGCGGCTGCGCGCGACCCGGGCACGCCGTTGCAGGCGGTAATCCTGGGTCGTCTCGACGACGAAGCGCTTGAGCTGCCGCAGCCCTACGGGAGCGTCGACCTTGCTCCGACGACAACTCTGCTCGCACGGGTGATGGCAGATTCTGCCGCATACCGAACTGAACGGATTGGCCGCGAGAAGCAGATCGAGCGCGTCCTCGTACCGCCCCTGCAGGATGCCCTCGACATACATCCGGGTGTCGGTATGCACCGGGCAGGCGACCAGACAGGGCGCCTCATATTGAGGCTGAATGTCCATGGACTGCACTCGCACCAATTCCGCCTAGTAGCCAGGATGTGGATCTGAGCTTGTAGAGTATACCCATAGAATTAGTACACATTTTCGCCAAGTCTGTCAATGCGTTTGTTCCTCGGGGCCCCTGAGACCACACGTGTATGTCAGGGCCTTGCATGTAGGACCGTGCTCAGGGTCCCCGAGTGTGCTACAATAGCTTCGGAGTGGGCCAAGCGTCCGCGGCTGCCGAGAGGCGGCCGAGGAAAGTCCGAGCTCCGCAGGGCAAGGCGCTGGGTAACACCCAGGCGGGGCGACCCGACGGAAAGTGGCACAGAAACATACCGCCTGCCGCAAGGTGGGCAAGGGTGAAATGGTGCGGTAAGAGCGCACCAGCGGTGTGGTGACACACCGGCTGGCAAAACGCCCGCCCGGAG
>JBEKKD010000246.1:0-6606 GCA_050010895.1 Armatimonadota bacterium | reverse complement strand
GCTCTTGGCGTGCGTGGCCACGGTCTGCTTGTCCGCCTTCGAGGGGGTCGAGGGCGCCGGCTTCCGGAACGTGTAGACCGCCACTACCAGCGCTACCACCGCGAGCGCGAACAGGAGCACGTCCTTACGACGTCCCATTCTTCGTACCTTTCGTGATGACCGCCGTCAGGTCCATCGTCGCCGTCAGGTCCGGCGACCGCTGCGTCTGGTCCCCTGCCCCGTTCTTCGGGGCAAAACTGATGTCGTTCGCAGCGATCATCTTCGGGAACTTCTGCAACTCCGACAGGAAAGCCAAGATGGTGCTGTATGTCCCATCGACCTTGAGCTCGATCGAGGAGTAATCATAGGGGATCTTGCTCTTGACGTCTGTCGCGTCATCCCCCTTCTTCCCCTTGTCGGCTGCTTTGTCCGCGGCCGCGTCCGGCTTCACCACCTCGCCGGTCTCGTCGTTGACCTTCGCCCCTTCGCCTTTGGCGCCCGCAGGCTTGCTCTTCGGCTTGATCGAGACGATCCGGTTATTGGTCGCCGTGGCGAGATGCTCGATCTGCCGCAGGAACGTGGGCATATACGCGTTGTCCGGCAGCCCCGGCTCCAGAACCGAAAGCCGGTCCTGAAGCTTGGTATTCTGCGCTTCCAGCTCCGGCTGCTTGATCAGCTTGACCTGGACGTCGTCATACTGCCTCTCCTTGGCCGCCAGGTCCTGACTGAGCCGCGACAGCTCGCTGCTCTTCGCTCGGTACAGACTGGCCCCCAGCCCAATAAGACAGAGGGCCGCTATCCCCAGCAGGGCAAAAACAACTTTGCGATCCGGTCCTGCACTCATCTCAGATCACTCCCAACCGCCCGGTTCAGAGGAACGGACACCTCGAACGTGATCACTGCACGTCCCTTCCCGGACGCGTTCACCTGGCTGTAGCCCAGGCTGGGCGCCTTGCTCCACTCCGGCTTGTCGAGATTGAGCATGAACTCGCCGATGTCAGACTGGTTGAATGCTGATCCTTTCAGCGAGAGAATCTGATCCTTCTGGGTGCGCTTTGATGCCAACTGCGACAGCCACAGATTGTTGCTCGTCGGCACGCAGGCCGCAATGTCCCGCAGGATCTGAATCCACGCCGCTTCGCTGCTGTGGACCTTCTCCAGCAGCGCAACCCGCGGACCGAAGCTGGCGATGTTCGTTTCGAGGAAGGTGATTCGTATGATCCTATCCGCCAGCGCGGGATCGCTCAGCTTCGCCTGCACCTCGGTGATCCTGCCCTCCGCGATCCGCGTTGACACCGCCAGTCGAGCGTACAGCATCGCGACGCCCACGCCCAACACGATCAGCGTGTAGATGGCGCAGCGCATGATGGTGACAGAACGCTGCTTCTGCCGCCTCTGCGTCGCTATCAGGTTGATATCGAGTACGCTCATTGCTTGACCTCCGCCGACGAGTTCCGCTTCTGCTTGTTGAGCAGCAGCTCGCGGAGGGCCAGCCCTGCTGCTACCAGCAATGTGGGCGCATGCGACTGTAGGTATTCGGGATTCACCCCTCGCGCCTGCAGCCGGCTATGCCCGAATACGTTGAGCACGGTGACCGGAACCCCGAGCTGCGACTGGAAGTACTCGTGAATGCGCGGCAGCTTCGCCCCGCCGCCGCTCAGCAATATCTGACTCACGCCGAGCTCGCCGGCCCCCGCGTCCGGTGACTGCTGCTGGTAATCGTGATAGGCCAGAGATCGGCGCACCTCGCGTATCAGCTCGTCCAGCAGCGGCTCGATCGCCCGACTCGCCTGCTGCGCCGAAGGATCGAGCGTCGCCCGCTCCTCCTCACTTAATACCACTTGAGTGGCCGTCTCCTTAATGCGATTCGCCTCCTCCAGGTCCACCTCGAGCGCGTTCTTGATAGACTCGGAAAAGGCGTTCCCTGCAATCGGAATCATCCGGCTCAGCACGAACTCCCCGTCCTTCACGATCGTGATCTCGGTATACGCCGCGCCGATCCCGATCAGGGCCGTCGTCTCGCCATCCGTCCGTCCCTCCCCATTCGAGGCCAGCAGCCCGCGCAGCGCCGCAAACGGCTGAATCTCGATCGCCACCGGCTCCAGGCCCGCCAACTCCATGGTCTCCACTTGGCTGTCCACCATGTCGCGGGGCGCCGCCACCAGCATCACCTTCATCTGCCCGCCCGAGCCAGCCCGAATCTCCGGGCGATCCAGCACCTGGAACTCGACGACACTGTCCTCCACCGGGAATGAGATGTAGTTGCGCGCCTCCCACTGGATCGAGCGCCGCAACTGGCGATCCGACATCGCCGGGAATGGCACCTCTCGTACCACCACTGTCGGGCCCGCCACCCCCGCCACCACGTTCCCGGGATCGATCTGAAGCGCTTCCAGCAGCGAGCGTATCGACTGGGCCGCCGCCAGCGGATCGACGATCACTCCGCCCTTCACCGCACTCGGCGGCGTCGGCGCGCTCCCGGCCTTGTAGAGCGACATCCCCTCGCCGCGGGTGTCCTGCAGTTGCACGAGCTTGATCGAGTTGCTTCCAAGATCGAGCCCGATCGAGGTATTCCCCGAACCGAATCTCCCTAGCAGTCCCATGGATCGCCACTCCTCAGGCCTTCTCTATCGGCCTGACTTCGTTCTCTCCGGCACCCGCCCAGCAGACGCTGCGTCCGATGAAGACGCGGGGGTGAGGTACGAACTGCGTCCGAAGTCGATGCCGCCCTGCGCCGGCGGCAGCTTGCCGCCGCTCGTAGCCACCTCACCCGTGTGCTCCGCCGGATCCCACTCTTCCACGACGCGTTCCGCCAGTAACTCCGTCACGCCCGATATCGCCTCGACGGTATCCAATCCCGACTCCCGCACGATCGTGGCCACACTCCGCCGTGCATCGACTAGACGCAGCACCGACTGCGCCTGCGACGACAGGCTTTCGTATCGCTCGTTGACGGCGAACGCAATCTGTCGCAGCACCACGTGCATATTCGGGAGTTCAGTCTCGACCCGCTCCCATTCGTCGAAGCGCTTCATCCCCTCGAGAATCAGCGCCTCGGTGCTGTCCGCTATCTCTCTCGCAACCGGATCATCGTTCAGCTCGAACGAAAACTCGCCCGACTTCCACCCCAGAATCCGGTACACGACCTCCGCGCCGCGATCTCGCCGGGACGTGGCGCGAGCGACGTCGCCGCGCACGACGAAAAGCTCCGCCCTCTCTGTCCCTCGCCACACGCTCAGGCGTCCGCTCTTATGACTGACATTGAGCAGTTGGAGCAACTCCGCAAAGCTGACGTCTTCGAATGTGCCAGTGAGAGCCATGGTGACTCCGCCGCGCGACTACGCGACCCCCGCTTTCTGCTTCCGAGCCAGATTCGCCAACACCCGAACGCAAATCGCGTTCAGGCTCTCGAAAACTCCGCCGCCGTGCAGCGCGATCGCCTCCATGCTCGGAATCTGTCGCGGGTTGATCAGGTACTGCAAGTACTCGACCGGCGCCACCTGCGGAAGATCGCGCTTGTTGTATTGCACGAAGTACGGGGTCGTCTCCAGGCTATAACCGTAGGATGCCAGGTTGTCCTGCAGGTTCCGAAAACTCTCCAGGTTCTCCCGCACCTTCTCCCACTGCGAGTCGCACACGAAGATGATGCCGTCCACCCCCCGCAGCACCAGCTTCCTGGTCGAGTTGTACATGACCTGACCCGGCACCGTGTACAACTGGAACTTCGTCTTGAAACCGTGGATATGCGCCGCCTCCAGCGGCAGGAAGTCGAAGAACAACGTTCGCTCGCCGGGCGTTGCCAGCGAGACCATGTTCCCCCGCTTGTCCGGCGTCGTGTACTGATGGATGTACTGCAGGTTCGTCGTCTTGCCGCACATGCCGGGGCCATAGTAGACGATCTTGCAGCTGATCTCTTTGAGGGCGTAGTTAATGGATGCCATGGCCGGCTGATCCTTTCCCCTCACCCATCACTGTGCCGGAATCGTCGCGAACAATACCGACTCTTCCTCATCAACGTGGGCCCACGCAGGCGCTGTCGCTTCCGGAAGCTCGAACACCTCAGCCGGAAGCTGCGGCACCACCAGTTCCAGTGGCAGCAGCACCAATTCGTTGTTCTTGTCGTGGCCCAGCTCGGTCTCGGTGCGACCCGCGCCGGGCGGCAGCCACTCATACAGATCCGTCCAGCGAACCACGATGCGCGCCTCCTTCAACTGCGGGACCACGACCTCGATCGGCACCGACACCGGATGCGATGGGGCATAGTCTCCGGCCCCATCTCCCCACAGCTCCCGCGGCACCTGCGCCAGCACCGCGCTGAGCGGCAGGTCGATTGTGCCATCGAATTCCAGCGAGGAGATCGATGTCGACGGACCGCTGCTGCCGGCAGGATGATTGCGGGCTTCCCACACCGGAATCGCCTGGCTGCCGCCGACCACGAGCACCGCCGGCTCTCCCTCTGCCGTCGCGCCGGCATCAGCATTCCCACCCTTGGACCGCTTCCGTACCGGCCGCGCCCTGCGGATCGGGAGCAGAACTCGCACCGGGTAGAACACCATCAGAGCGAAAAACGCCGCACACACTCGCGGCCCCAGTGATCCCGTGCGAGAAAACGCCGAGGGGAAATCACCCACTCCCTGAAGGAAGGCGAGCGTCAGCGCGGTCGTGGTAGTCAGTGACAGGCTGACGAGAATCAGCAGCAGAATCCCCAGAATCCACCCGCTGAGAGAAATACCCGGCCGCCACGCGTACACCGCGGTCCCGAAGATGGCCAACTGCACGATCCAGACCGTGGCGCCGGCGATCTGCCACTCGGGGGCAGCCTTCATCTGCGTGATCTGGATGCAGAGCACCACCGCGGCCACAAATGAGATGGCCATCGAGAAACCACTGATTGCTGTGAAGTCCCTGCGCATGGCCTCCCAGATTGGCGCGGCATTGATTGCCGACACTCATGGCCTGATCGCTGCTCGTCATCCGGTGTACGACCTGCCGAAAGAGCAGATGTGTCCCCGTACTGCGTGCCAATACGCGCCGGTCGCCATAAGCCCGCGCTGCCGCAAAAACCAGTGACTTATTCCACATTCATTTGGGAACATACCATCGGCCACAGCGTGCCTGGTGGCTCTCAGAAGACACTGGAAGACCCCGCACTCTGATATCGCCGACCCTGCGGGCGATTCCCCTCGCACCCCTGGAAGAGTATCACTCGCGATCGCGAGACACCAGCGG
Organism: Armatimonadota bacterium; assembly: GCA_050010895.1. Classification (GTDB taxonomy): domain Bacteria; phylum Armatimonadota; class Hebobacteria; order Hebobacterales; family Hebobacteraceae; genus JBEKKD01. The sequence continues at coordinate 1,398 of JBEKKD010000246.1, read as the reverse complement.
TCGGCTCAAGGGATGAACTGCTCTGCGGAGTGCCTGGGCCTCGAACGCGGCCCCGAAACCGTGCTGTAATACTCACCCCGGCGGCGCCGCCGCGCCTTTCTCCTCCGGCTCGAACCTATGCTCGGCCCGAAGCTGGCCATTCACCAGTATCCGCACCGTCACCGGCTCGAGTACGGTGACGCTTTGAACGGGGATCTTGTCGTTGGCCCTGTGGCGGCCCACATATAGCGTCTGATGCGCGCCCTTGCTGTCGACCAACTCCACAGTCACGTCCACCTCGCCGGCTCCGACATCTGCCGGCACCGTGAATTCCACCTTCTCCTCGCGTTCCGGCTTCGGGGGATTCGGCAGCGGCGGCCCGGGCGGCATGGCCGGCCGCGGCCCCTTGCTGACCACCAGATCGACGGCCATACCCCGCACCACCCGCGAGCCCGGAGGGGGAAGGCTGCTTGCAACGTACGCGGCCGGGATGTGGTCGTCATATGCTTCCTGCACCAGGCCCGGCCCGAGGCCGCTCAACTGCAACTGCTTCTTCGCCTGCTCCACCGACATCTGCGTCACGTTCGGCACCACCGCGCTCTTCGGCCCCTCGCTCAATACCACCTTCACCACGCTCCCCGACGGCACTTCCTCGTTCGCCGCCGGGTCCTGAGACAAGATCGCCCCTGCAGCCGTGTCTTCGCTCTCCCGCTGACCCAACACGCGGTAGTCCAGCTTCGCCTGTCTGAGATGCTGCTCTCCCGCACTCCCGCTCATGCCGACTACATCCGGCACCCGAATCATCGACCCCCGCCCGTGCGAGGCCGCCCACAGCGTGACCGCAACCAGCGCCACCGCCATCAGCGCCACCAGCAGCGCGGTCACCAGCGCGCGCCTCCGCACCCGCCACGCCGCCCCTAGCCACCGGAACGAGAGCGCGCGCCGCCACCGCTCGCGCCTCATCCCCGGGCGCCATCCCTGCGTCTCCTCCCGCGGGCACGCGGCGAGATAGTTCAGCACCTCGCCCGCAGACGCGAACCGTTTGGACAGCTCCTTTTCCAGGCACTGCGCGATCAGCGAATCGACCTCGTGCGGCAGCCCGGGCCGAACCGTGCTCGCCCTCGGCGCTTTGTCGTAGATGTGTTTGTGAACGATCGCCAGCCGCTCCCCGCCGTCGAATGGCGGACGGCCGGTCAGCATCTCCAAGAGCATGATGCCGAGCGAATACACGTCGCTCTGAGGGCCGACCGCATCACCCCTCGCCTGCTCCGGCGAAACGTAGTTCACCGAGCCGAGAATAATGCCGGTCTCGGTATTGCCGGTGGCCGACATCGCCCGCGCGATGCCGAAATCGGTGACCTTGACCTGCCCCTCGCTGCCAAGCAGGATGTTGTGGGGCTTGATGTCCCGGTGGATCAC
>JBEKKD010000245.1:0-6608 GCA_050010895.1 Armatimonadota bacterium | reverse complement strand
AAGCTGCTGATCTCGGCGGATTGCGTTCCCTTCGCGTTCCCGGATTTCCATGGTACGCTTCTCCGCGATCGCACGCTCCTGGTCGGCTGCCCGAAGCTCGACGACGCGGCCTTCTACCGGGACAAGCTGGCGGAGATCCTCACCCGGAACGATATCGAATCCATCGACATAGCGTATATGGAAGTCCCATGCTGCTTCGGTCTGGTGCAGCTAGTGCGACAGGCAGTCGCTCAATCGGGAAAGGCGGTGCCTGTGAATCTGACCAAGATAGGCATCCGCGGAGAGACCGTTGAGACGCGAGCAGCGGCCGATGCCGCTGTGAGATAGCACGAGCAGGAGGGAGTTCAGAGCATGACTACCGCAGTCGAGAAGAGCCCGAAGATGTTCTGCTACCAGTGCGAGCAGACAGCCAAGGGCGTCGGGTGTACGATCATGGGGGTGTGCGGAAAGGATACACGCACGGCCGCCCTTCAGGACCTCCTGGTATACGCAACCAAGGGCATAGGGATGTACGCGCACCGGGCGCGCCAGCTCGGCGTGACCGACCACGATGCTGACATATTCACGCTCGAGGCGCTGTTCAGTACCGTCACCAACGTCAACTTCGATCCCGAACGACTGGCTGCGTTCCTGCGCAAGGCGCCCTGGATACGCGAGCGCCTGAAGACCGCCTACGAAGAGGCCGCGAAGAAGGCCGGCAAGACGCCCGAAATGCTGGGCGGCCCCGCTTCCTGGAAGCCGGCCGCCGACCTCGACGGCCTGATCAAGCAAGGCGAGGAGATCGGCGTCATGAGCCGCAAGAATGAGTTCGGCGAGGACATCACCGGCCTGCAAGAGCTGCTGACGTCCGGCCTGAAGGGCATGGCCGCCTATGCCGACCACGCGCACATCCTCGGGCAGGAGGACGACGAGGTCTACGCCTTCCTCTATAGGGCGCTCGACTACCTCACCCGCGGGAAGCAGTCGGTCGACGAGCTCACCGGCCTCGCCCTCGCCTGCGGCGAGATGAACCTGCGAGTTATGGGTCTGCTGGACGCCGCCAACACCGGCGCCTACGGCCACCCCGTTCCCACGAAGGTCCGCGTCGAGCCCCTGAAGGGGAAGGCGATTCTCGTCTCCGGCCACGACCTGAAGGACCTGTACGAGCTTCTCGTCCAGACCGAGGGTAAGGGCATCAACGTCTACACGCACGGCGAGATGCTCCCTGCCCACAGCTATCCCAAACTCCACGCGTTCAAGCACCTCGCCGGCAACTACGGCGGCGCCTGGCAGGAGCAGCGCAAGGAATTCGACGCATTCCCGGGCGCGATTCTGATGACCACGAACTGCATTCAATCGCCCAAGGACAGCTATAAGGCGCGCATTTTCACCAGCGGCCTCGTCGCCTGGCCCGGCGTCAGGCATATCCACGATCGCAACTTCGCCCCTGTGATCGACGCCGCATTGGCGGCCGGAGGCTTCACTGAAGATGGCCCGGATAAGACCATCATGGTCGGCTTCGGGCGTGAGGCCGTTCTCGGTGTGGCAGACAAGGTGATCGAGGCGGTGAAGAGCGGGAAGATCAAGCGCTTCTTCCTGATCGGCGGATGCGACGGCGCTCGTCCCGGACGCAGCTACTACACCGATTTCGCCCAGGCCGTTCCCCGCGACTCGGTGATTCTCACTCTTGCCTGCGGCAAGTACCGGTTCAACAAGCTGGACTTCGGCGACATCGGCGGCATCCCACGACTGCTCGACGTCGGCCAGTGCAATGACGCCTACTCCGCCATTCAGATCGCGCTGGCGCTGGCGAATGCCTTTGAGACCGACGTCAACAGCCTGCCGCTCTCCCTCGTGCTCTCCTGGTACGAGCAAAAGGCCGTGGTGATCCTGCTCACGCTGCTCTACCTGGGAATCCGCAACATTCGCCTCGGCCCCAGCCTTCCCGCCTTCGTCACTCCTCCGGTGCTGAAAGTGCTCGTGGACACGTTCAACCTCATGCCCACGACCACGCCGGAAGAAGATCTGAAGGCGATCCTTTCGTAGAGCGACCTCTCACAGATAAGCGAGCCAGTCCCGTTGAGGGGCTGGCTCGTGTGTCGTCCGCTGCTGGGGCAATCTACCGCGAGATACCGAGGGACGCGAGATCGAAGCCCTTCACGAGCGGGTTGACGAATCGGATGCCTTCAAGGCGATCCCATCCTTGCAGGTCCTCACTCAGCACGTAAGGGATCTGGTTCAGCTTTGCAGTGGCCCAGATCTGCGCGTCCCAGTAGGACATCTGGTGATCTCGCGCGGCGCGAGCGGCCTCGAGGACGATCGCCTGTGTCACCCCATAGACCGAGAACGCGTCGACGAGATCCACCACCCGTTCGTAGGCTTCGGTAGGCGTGAGCGGGTCAGGAATGCGCCGAGTGCTGATGCTGAAGAACTCAGCGAGCGCCTGAGTGCTGACGCCACCCATGCCTTCCGTCTGCAGCAGCCTCAGCGTTTCCGCGGCACACTCATGCTTGCCATGCTCTCGCCGATCTACGGAGTAGACGAGAACATTGGCGTCAACGAGACACGCGCTTGCCATACCTGCTGAGCCTCTCCTCGTAAGCATCTTCGCGAGTCCAATCGCGTTTGCCAGGAAGAGGCCCTTTCGCCATCCGCTCCCGCACGAACTCAAAGAATCGGTCGAGCGCGGCTGGATTCGTGCCACCCCGGCGCCCACCGGAGGCAACCGTATCGATCGCCCTTCTGATCAGCTCTGCTTCCGAAACTCCCTGGGCTCGGGCCTCGCGCTTCAGCAGGCGCTCCTGTCGGGGTTCAATGTAGATTTGCTTGCGAATCTTGAGTGCCATGTCGGTCATCCACCATATACATCGCATTATACATCATCACATCGAGGCCGGCAAGGACCCGCCCTCATTCCCGTCCGGTGCGACCCGGACAGTTGGCTCCGACCCGGCAGGAGCCTGCGCGCTAGAGGACTTCCTTCGTGGTCTTGAAGTGCACTTTGGCCACCTGGCTCAGCAGCGCGGCGCCGCCCTTCTGAGCGATCTGCCGGGCGGCGGGGATGACGTGAGTCGCGCCGCGGGGAAGCTGAATGCCCACTGCTTCGGAGAGCTGCTCGAGGGAGCGCAGGAACTGGGCTCTCGCCAGCACCGAGGCAGCGGCGACGGCAGGGTCGGATTCCGCGCGCACTCGCTGGATGAGCGTGATCTCGCGGCCCCGCGTCATCAGGCGCTGCTGAAGGTATCGCTCGTCACCGAACTGATCTGTGACCGCGGTTCCGCAGTTCACCTTCTCCAACACGTTTTCGATCGCGCGGGCATGCGCCCAGGCAAGCAAGCGGTTCAGGTTCTTCATCTCCGCGTGGAGCGAGTTGTAGCGTTCCGGCATAATGCGCACCACCTCGAACGCGGGGCAGATCTGCTTGACGGCCTTCTCCAGTCGCCACAGCGTCGAATCGGCGACCTTCTTCGAGTCGCGCACACCGGCCTGCGGCAGGCGTTCGAGCGCCACTTCGTCGGCATACGCGGCCGCGACGACGAGCGGGCCGAAGTAGTCGCCCTTTCCGGCTTCGTCGGAACCGATGTGGGGCGTCGTGATGGCGATGAGGTCGGGCATCCGGAGTCCTTCGTGCGCAGATTCCGCAGATTACACGGATTCCCCCATCACAGGCAAGTGTGATAGGGCAGGGCAAAGGAAAGCGGACCGCCGGAGGGCGGCCCGCTCTGTCTTCCACCTACAAATGCGGAATCAGCCTGCAGGCGCTGTGGTCGCGCCCGGCTGAGTCTGCGGGAATGGCCGCCCGCAGGTCTGGCAGACCTTGCTTCCCTTCGGGCTCGGCAGCCCGTCGTACGGGCAGACCACCCAGTACGGATCATTGGGGAAGAGGTAGTACGGCAGAGCGCGCTGCTGGCGGGCCGTGTTCTCGATCACGATCTGGCGGCGGTGCTCCTGCGGGTCATTCCAGTGGTTGGTCCACCACTCGATGTCGCGGGTGACCACTCGCATGTGGGCGTGCTCGTCGGTGTGCTCTTTCACCGCATGCTGCATCGCCGGGAAGAGATCCTTGAAGTCCATGATGTGCTCATAGACGCGATAGCTCATGCGGCTGACGTAGGAGGGCGAGCCGGGCATCGCGTCAGCCTCCTTGACGTACTCCGCCGCGCGGTAGTTCTCGTGCGCGCGATCGAAATACGTCCAGCCCAGCTCGAAGACCATCTCCCAGGAGTTCGGGTTCGCCTCTACCGCGCCCTGCAGAATCTCGAGACCGCGGTTGAGCCAGTACTTGCGGTCGACGATGGTCTCGGATTCGGCGTTGAGGTTGTAGGCGCAGTGCCAGCCGTAGACCTTCCAGGCCAGCACGAAGTGCGGGTCGAGCTGGGTCACCGCGTCGAGCAGGGGAAGCAGCGCGAACCAGTTGCCGCTGTCCCAGACGCGCTCCATCTGCAGCCAGAGCAGATCGGCCGCCACGGTGCGGAATCCGCCGAGAGAGGCGATCACGGCCGGGGTCGGGCCCAGCCCGAACATCGACCCCGTCTGCATCTTCCGCGTGGGGCTGAACTTGTCCGGCCGGGCCCTGTGGATGGCCTCCTGCAGAGGCATGAGCAGCAGAAGCATCCCGATGGCAAAGATGAGTACTGACCAACGGCTAAGCCGGAAGGTTTGCATTTCCAATCACCTGCTGGTCACGACACATAGTGGTCGGTGCACGCCGCGTCTACACTTGCCGATCATTGAAGAACACCGCGGCCAGCAGCAGCACCACGATGGTGTACCCGATACCGTGGAGCACCGCGTCCCAGCCGCTGATAACGCTGATCGGCATGTAGTTGGAGGCCTCCTGACGGAAGTCGAAGTTCTCCAGCTTGGGCACGATGAAGTAAATCACGAGCAGCAGCACCTTGGCCGCGCCGTACGCCTTCTCCGCCAGATCGTGGAAGGTGGACTGCATGCTTCCCACAGTCCAGATGATGAAGGCGCTGATCACCGTCATGGTCGTGGATGAAAGAGTCGAGATCAGGATGATCAGCCCGGTCAGCACGGCGAGGGCGCAGTAGTTCATGAACGCCGCGAAGATCACCGCGGGGAGGTTCGGGTTGAACGCCGATTCCGCCGTCGACTGCACCAGGCGGGATTGAGCCAGGAGCACCAACACCAGCACCGCGGTCATGGCGGCGGTGATGACGCCGAGCACCACCAGCGCGCCGATGTACTTGCCGAGCACGAACTCGAAGCGTCGCACCGGCTTCGAGAGAATGGCGTAGATGGTGCGGGTTTCGATCTCGTGCGGGATGAGGAACGCGGCGATGAAGATCGACAGCAGAATGCCGAAGACGGTGATGGCGGTCAGTCCGCTGGAGATGATCATCCTCGACTGCTCTTGCGGGCTCAGGTACGAGAAGAAGGTCATCGAGAGCAGGATGACGATCACGAGAACGATCACCGCCTGCACCACCCGGCGTCGCCGCGCTTCGGCTACCGTCACCTTGGCGATGCGCCAGATCGACGGGATCGAGTGCCCCAGCGCCGGCGCCCATGCCCGCCGCGTGATCACGATGATCGACGCAACCAGGATGAGCCCGATAAGCGGAATGAGTCTGGTCAGTTGCGCGCTCACTCTCTCTCCTCCGCGCCGGCCCCGATGGCCTTGACGAATACGTCCTGGAGCGTCGGGCGGGGCCGCAGAATCTCGATGACCTCGCCCCCGTCGCTGCGGATGGCATCCAGGTACTGCCAGAGCTGGGCCTGGCTGATCGTGCCATCCACGTGGACGGCGCTGTCTTCGATGGACTTGAAGCCCGGCTGCTTGCTCAGAGCTTGCTGAGTCGCCGGCTTCAGGCCCCTCGTGTTGATCACCACCTCGGTGGGCGAGCCCGCCAGGTCCTGGAGCGTTCCCTCGACCACCAGCTTGCCCCTGTACATGATCCCGACCCGGTCGCAGACCTCCTCGACTTCAGCCAGGAAGTGCGAGCAGAGCAGCAGCGTCTTGCCCCGCTTCTTCATCTCCAGGATGAGGAGCGTCATCTGGTGGCGACCGGCCGGGTCGAGACCCGACGTGGGTTCGTCGAGGATGAGGAGCTCGGGATCGTTGACGAGCGCTTGCGCGAGGGCGAGACGCTGGCGCATGCCTTTCGAGCATTCCCGGAAGGGAACCTTGCGGTTGGCCTGCATGCCCACCAGCGAGAGCAGCTCGTCCGCAAGCTGTCGCCGCTTCTTCTTGGGATAGCCGAACAGCCCGGCGTAGAAGTCGAGCAGCTCTTCCCCATTGAAGCAGTCGTACAGGTAGGCGTCCTCGGGAAGGAACCCGACGCGCTCGCGGACCGAAAGATCGCCGACTGTCTTCCCGAATATGCTGGTCTTTCCGGCAGTGGGGAAGATGAGCCCGAGCAGGATCTTGAGCGTCGTGGTCTTCCCGGACCCGTTGGGGCCCACGATCGAATAGGTCTCACCGCGGCGGATAGATAAGTTCAGGTCGTCGACAGCTTTGACTCCGGCCGAGGTGAAGAGGGATTTGTAGATTTTCGTCAGTCCCTCTACTTGGAGTACGGTCTCCGCAGTCTCCACGCATTCCTCCACTGGCCCACTGGGAGATCGAGTGGGCTGCTGACTATGAGCGTACGGCGGGCCCTTAT
>JBEKKD010000244.1:0-6633 GCA_050010895.1 Armatimonadota bacterium | reverse complement strand
AAGTGGTTGACCAGGCGATCGCGAACGGAATCAACTACTTCGAGACCACCCGCGGCTACATCAACGGCCGCTGTCAGCATCTCGTCGCCGGCGGCCTCAAAGGCCGCAGCCGCGGGCTGATCGTCTCCGGCAAGACGGGGGTCGGCGCCGAAACGACAGCCGATAGCTACCGGAAGGAGATGGACCAGCAGTTCGAGATCCTGGGTGTGGACTATCTCGAGTTCTACCAGGTCGGTTGGTTCAGCCTCGAGGCGCTGCCGTACCTGGTGAAGAAGGGCGGCGCTCTCAAGGCGCTGGACAAGGCCCGCAGCGAGGGCATCATCAGCCACATCGGCTTCACCGGCCACGACAAGCCGGAGAACTTCACCAGGCTGATCGAGACCGGCCTCTTCGACAGTCTCACCATCCCCTATAACATGCTCGACCGAGCGTACGCGCCGACGATCAAGCGTGCGGGCGAGCTCGGCGTGGGCGTGGTGGTGATGTGCCCCGTCGCCGGCGGCATGCTCGCCAGCCCTGCGCCCCAGTTGCAGCAGCTCATCCCCGGCGGTGCGACCACCACTGCCGCCGCGGCGCTGCGATTCGTGCTGTCGAATCCGGACGTGAGCTGCGCGGCCTCCGGCATGGCGGACCTCGACATGCTCCGGGAGAATCTTGCCACGGTGAACGCGTTCGAAGGCGCGAGCGCTGAGGACCACGCCCGCATGGATCGCATCCTCGACGAGTTCGCCTCCCTCGGCGACAAGTTCTGCACCGCCTGCGGCTACTGCATGGACTGCCCGAGCGGGGTGGACATCCCCGGCAGCTTCCGCCTCTACAACATGGCAAAGGTGTACGGCCTGGACGAGTGGGCCCGCAAGGAGTACGCGGACATGAAGGAAGGCAAGCAGGCGTCGTGCTGCACCGAATGCGGCACCTGCGAGCCAAAGTGCCCGAACAAGCTCGGGATCGTCGAGCAACTCGGAGAGGTCGTCAGGGCGCTGGCCGGCTGAGGCTCTATCACAGTCACACGCGATACAGGGCAGGAGCATGTCTCCTGCCCTCTTCTGTGCCACTTCGCAGACCCGGCAGAGCGGCTCGTGCTATGCGGGTTGAGGCTGCTCGCCCGACCGAGGGAGCGTGGTATCCGTCGGCGATGGGGATGGCTGAGTCTGCGGCGGGCCCTGCTCCGGCCGCGCCGGCGCCGGCGGCAATTCCTCCCCGCGCATGACGGCACGGATCTCCTCGCCGCTCAGCGTCTCTTTTTCGAGCAGCACTGCGACCACGCTCCGCATTTCGTCCGTGTGCGCCGTCAGAAGCTCCTTCGCCCGCTCGTAGCAGTCGTCGATGATTCTGGACACTTCCTTGTCAATGGCCGAGGCGACTTGCTCGGAGTAGTTGCGGTCGGCCATAATGTCACGACCCAGGAACGGCTGATCGTAGTGCCGGCCCAGGGCCACCGGCCCGAGCGTGTCGCTCATGCCGAAGTCCGTGACCATGCGTCGCGCCAGCTCGGTGGCCTTCTTCAGATCGTCTGCGGCGCCGGTCGTCATTTCCTGGAAGGCAAGCTGCTCGGAGACCCGGCCGCCCAGGAACACGGTGATCCGGTCCTGCAGCTCCGTCCGGCCCATGATGTATCGGTCTTCAGTGGGCAACTGCAGCGTGTACCCCAGGGCCAGGCCCCGTTGCAGGATCGAAACCTTGTGCACGGGATCCGCGTTCGGCAGCAGCTCGGCCAGCACGGCGTGGCCCACTTCGTGATGTGCGAGCACCTTTTTCTCGTGCTCGGACATGATCCGGCTCTTGCGCTCGGGACCCGCCACCACGCGCTCGATGGAGTCCTCGAAGTCGAGCATCCCGATCTTCGTTCTGTTGCGGCGGGCGGCCAGCAGAGCCGCTTCATTCACCATGTTGGCGATATCGGCCCCGGAGAAGCCCGGCGTGCGCCGGGCCAGCACCTCAAAGTCCACATCGTCGTCCAGCGGCTTGCCCTTGGCGTGTACGGCGAGGATCGCCTGCCGTCCCCGCAGATCGGGGTTGTCCACCTGGATGTGCCGGTCGAAGCGCCCGGGACGCAGCAGCGCCGGGTCGAGCACGTCCGGCCGGTTAGTCGCCGAGATCAGAATGACGCCGGAGTTCGGATCGAATCCGTCCATCTCGACCAGCAACTGGTTCAGTGTCTGCTCGCGCTCATCGTGGCCGCCGCCGAGGCCGGCGAACCTCTGCCGGCCCACCGCGTCGATCTCGTCGATGAACACGATGCACGGGCGGTTGGCCTTTGCCTGCTCGAACAGGTCGCGGACTCGGGAGGCGCCCACGCCGACGAACATCTCCACGAACTCCGAGCCGCTCATGTGGAAGAACGGCACGCCGGCCTCACCGGCAATCGCCCGGGCGAGAAGTGTCTTGCCCGAGCCCGGCGGGCCGACGAGCAGCACGCCCTTCGGAATACGCGCGCCCAGCGCCTGGAACTTGCGTGGGTTCTTGAGGAATTCGACGACCTCCATGAGCTCGGCTTTCGCCTCGTCAACCCCGGCGACATCGTCAAAAGTGACCTTCTGGCCGGTATCGGGACTGCGCCGGGCGCGACTGCGCCCGAAGGAAAGCGCCTGGCTCCCGCTGCTCTGCGTCTGACGCACCACGAAGATCCAGAATCCGAGGATGAGCAGGCCGGTGATCAGGAGATAGAAAATGCTGCTCACCCAAAAATCGGAGATGGACGGCTGCTCGACTTTGACTCTCACTTGATGCTCGCGAGCGGCCGGGATGAAGAGCGCCTCGTCAGTCGGAAGGTTGACCTGGTACTTGACGCTGCGGCCGCCCTCGGTGTAGTAGCCCTCTCCCCTGCTCTTGGGGTAAATCGTCAGGCTAGAAACTCTATTCTGGTCGACGTAGTGCATGAACGTGCTGAAGTCCAGGGGGGACTTCGGCTCGCGTTTCTGAACGGATTGCTGAAGGAAGATGAACGCGACGGCCACCAGCGCAATCCAGCTAAGTATTCTGAAGATTCGTGCCAATGCGGACTCTCCTTGGCATCAGTCTGGCGCAGGTCCGCCTGCGTACAGCGCCGGCCGTCTATTCCATGTCACATCCGCGGCCGGCCGCAGATGCTTGCGCGGCAGGGGCAGCAGTTGCTCCAGTGCGATTCGATCAGCGTCCGCCCCGTGGTTCAGCCCGTTCCCACCAGGTAGTGCCCCTCCCCTGGTATCTTCCCCCGTACTCCTGACATGAAAACTCGCCAACGGTTGGCGCTCTACCAACTTCTGCAGCCATTGTAGCACAGCGCGCCGACCAGAACAATTCAGATAGGGGAATGGAACGGCTCGGGTGAGCCTTCCCCTGCCCGCGTCGGGGCCACATGTGGCACAGGCGCTTCAGGATCCGGTGTCGGCGGACGAAGCAGGCAGCTCCCTGGCTCTCGCCAGGCCGCGCGCGGCAAGAACCGAGGCGCCGATGATCCCCGCATCGTCGCCGAGTTGGGCCGGAAGAATGCGGCAGCTCGAGGCGGGAACCATGAGGGCCCTGGACCGGACGGTGCGTAGAATGGGCTCGAAGAGCATCCGTCCGGCCTGCGCGATGCCCCCGCCGACGATGATCGCCTCGGGGTTGTACAATTGGATGAGGTTCGCGATCCCGATGCCGAGGTAATAGCCGGTTCCGGACAGCACTTCGACCGCGACCGCGTCGCCCTGTTCGGCGCAGCGGGCAATCAGCGCCGGGGTGATCGACCCGAGCCGGTACTCCACCGTTTCCGCGATCGCCGTCTGCCGGCCCTGCTGCATTTTGGTCACCGCGCGGCGAACGATGGCGTCGCGTGCAGCCAGTGCTTCCCAGCAGCCGCGGTTCCCGCAATTGCAGAACGGCCCATCGGGCTCGATGGTCATGTGTCCGACTTCGGCGAAGCCCTCTGTCGGGCCGATGCGGAGGTCGCCATCGATGATGGCGCCGCCTCCGATGCCCGTGCCGAGCGTGATCATCACCATATTGTTGTAGCCGCGGCCCGCGCCGAAGGTGTGTTCGCCCAGAGTCTGGACGGCGACGTCGTTCAGCATAAAGCTGGGCAAGCCCAGGGTTGCGTTGATGGGCGGCAGGATGGGCACCCCGCGAGAGTCGGCGAAGTTGGGTGAGAACACGCAGATCCCCTCGCTTGACTTGAGCGCGCCGGCCACTCCGAGGCCGATTGCGCGTATATCTTTGATGGTGAAGCCGGCCTTGTCGATCGCCTCTTCTATCGCTTCGATGCAGCGCTCGACGGCCGCTCTCAGGCCGCCTTCGGCAAGAGCAGGACGCCGCGCCTCTCCCAGGATGCGGCCGTTCTCGTCAACCACGCCTGCGCGGATATTGGTCCCGCCGATGTCGGCGCCGACATATCGCTGCGTGCCTTCTGCTCCGGCCTCCACGGCAGTCTCCTCTCAGAGCGCTATCGCTCGTCCGGCGGGACGAGCAGCTCGGTGATCTGCGCAGCCAGTGCCACGGCATTGAAGGGCTTTATCACATATCCGTCGCCGCCGAGCGCGAGGCCCTTCTCGATGTTTGCATCCTCCCCGAGCGCCGTCAGAAAGAGGATCGGAATGCTGTCGGTGCCCGGCGTAGACTTGAGCTGCCGACATACCTCGAAGCCATCCATCACCGGCATGAGAATATCCAGAAGCACCAGGTCCGGGTGGTCGCGCTGCACTGCCTCCAGCGCCTTCTTCCCGTTGCGCGCGTAGGAGACGCGGTAGCTCTCCCCCAACGCGTGACGGATACAGGCGCCGGCGAGGCTACAGATCGCCGCGTCATCGTCCACCACAAGGATCTTCAGCCCCTGCCGTTCTCGTTCGATTCGCATAGCCTCCCCCCTGGCCTCCTGCTGCGTGAGACTTCGCCGCCCCCTCCGCGCCGCCTGCTAGCGGTAGTTTGCCATGATCGGGGCGGTATTTCCATGTCTCAGGTCCAGGGCGTTCGCCCGTCACCCTGGCGCTCCCGGACGCTGCGGACGTTCGCCCAATGAAGTACCATCGGGCGAAGGCCTCGCTTCAGGCATTCGCCGCTCTTCTGATGACTTTCGCCCGTGCTGCTGTGGGCGAAAGCGATCAGTCCGCGCGGGCGATGGTGAGCACTTCGGCCAGCGACTTCACTGTCCAGTCCGGTCTGGCTGCGTCAGGCGGCGCGGCGGCGCCATCGCGGCTCACCCAGGCGGAGCGCATTCCCGCGGCGCGGGCGCCGCCGATATCGGCCATGATGTTGTCCCCGACCACAAGGCAGCGCTCGGACGCAACGCCGAGCTCGCGCGCGGCCGCCCACATAAACTCAGGGTTGGGCTTGCGCCACGGCACCTCGCCGGAGCCGATGAATGCAGAGAACAGATCCCGCAGTCCATAGCGGGCCAGGTCCGAGTAGAGGGCCTCGCTCGGAGTGTCCCAGGGGGCATTGGTGATGATGGCGAGACGTATGCCCAGGGACCGAAGGTCGCGCAGGACGGACTCGGTTTCCGGGAATGGCTTCGGCCAGGCGCGCACGGGTCCGTTGAAGGCTTCGGTCAGATGCTCGATCTGGTCGTCTTCGGGGTAGATGCCGGCGGCCGCGAGCGCCTGCTGCAGGCGCGATCGGAAAGGCACGGACAGCCCGCGGTGTTCGGCGGCGCGCATTTCGTCGGTCTGAATGCCGGCGCCAACCACTTGCCCGAACTCCTCGGCGGACAGGCAGGTAGCGCCGCACAGACGCGTGACCGACGGATACAGCTCGGTCATCCGCCGAATGCGGAAATCCGGCCAGCGTTGGTGGGGGCCATAGTCGAGCAGCGTCTGGCCGAGATCGAAGAGCACAGCGGAGAATGGCATAGGTGAGCCTCAGTCGGGGACACGCCCCGGTGATGTCAAGGGATGAGGATACCACTTCGGGGTGTGCACGGAAAGGCGCGTTGAGATGAGACAAGGGAATTGCCGCGGCCGACGAAGCTGCCAGTACGCGGGGAAGGAGGGTATCGATGAACGACAAGCGAGACGTGTCACGGGGCCGACGGGATTTCCTGAAGCGGGGAGGCGCTGTTGTCGCGGTGGTGGCCATGAGCCAGGGCGCGCTCTTCGCGGGGGCAGCGGCGCCTGCGTCGGCGCCTGAAGTGTCCCCGCTGGAGGACTTGATGCGCGAGCATGGGCTGCTGAGCCGGATACTGCTGATCTACGACGAAGTCATGCGGCGGCTGCAGGTGAACGCTCCAGGTGCGACAGCCGCGGCCGCGGGAGCTGCGGACATCGTCCGGCGGTTCGTGGAGGACTACCACGAGAAACTCGAAGAGGAGCACATCTTCCCGAGGTTCGAGAAGGCCGGTGAGCAGGCGGACTTGGTGAAGACGCTGCTGGCGCAGCACCAGGCGGGGCGCCGGCTGACGGACGCCATCATGCCCCTGGCTGAGGCAGGGGCGCGGACGCGCCTGGCGCGACGGCAGTTGGGCGAGCACCTTCGCCTCTTCACGCGCATGTACGGGCCGCACAAGGCCCGTGAGGACACGGTGCTGTTCCCGGCGCTGCACGGCCTGGTCTCGGCCAGCGAGTATGACGCGATGGGAGACGCGTTCGAGGACCGCGAACGGGCGCTGTTCGGCGAGCATGGGTTCGAGACGATGGTAGCGAAGATCGCCGATATCGAGAAACGGTTGGGCATATACGATCTCCC
>JBEKKD010000243.1:0-6663 GCA_050010895.1 Armatimonadota bacterium | reverse complement strand
CAACCGCGGCTGGCTCGTGAACCGCAGCTCTCGATCGAGTTCGGCCAGCAGGTCGAGTGTGGCCGTGATCTCGTCGGTGGTCAGCAGCTTCGCCTGCGCCGCAAGACGCTTCGTCGACTCCTCCGGCAGCGCCAGCGCCTCGTGGCCGCGGCGATCGACGGTCAGCACGAGCAGGTTGCGGTAATGCCCGATGAGCGTATCGACAAGCTGGCGCAGGTCCTTGCCCTCACCAACCACTCGATCCACGAGGGTGAGGGCGCCGCCGATGTCACGGCGGAGGAGAACGTCCGTGAACTCCATCACCAGATCGATATCGATTCCGCCGAGAATCTCGGAGACGACCTCGGCGGTCACCGGCCCTTCGGCGTACGCGATCGCTTGGTCGAGGAGTGTCAGGGAATCGCGGAATGAGCCGTCGGCCGCGTGCGCGAGCATCGCTACGGCACTGTCGTCTATTGCGACGCTCTCCTTCTCCCCGATGCTGCGGATGGCCGCTTCGATGTCGCGGACACCGATGCGATGGAAGTCGAATCGCTGACAGCGCGAGAGGATAGTCGGGAGGACGCGGTGCGGTTCGGTGGTGGCGAGGACGAATACGACGTGAGAGGGAGGTTCCTCGAGGGTCTTCAGGAACGCGTTGAAGGCCTCGCCGGTGAGCATATGAACTTCGTCGATGATGTAGACCTTGGTTCGAGCGTCCGCGGCGGCGAGGCCGACGCGCTCCCGCAGCTCGCGAATCTCATCGATGCCGCGATTGGAGGCCGCGTCGATCTCGATGACGTCGAGCGCCGAGCCGGCGATGATGCGGCGGCAGGATTCGCACGTCGCATCCGGCTCGGAGGTCGGACCCTTCTCGCAGTTCAGCGCCATTGCCAGCACCCGCGCGGTGCTGGTCTTCCCGGTGCCGCGGGGCCCGCAGAAGAGGTAGGCGTGCGCGATCCGACCGGCCTTGATGGCGTTGACCAGGGTCTGCGTCACGTGGCGCTGGCCGACGATCTCGGCGAAGTTGCGAGGCCGGTATTTGCGATAGAGCGAGAGATACGGCACCCGGTTCCCTTCCGGGTCATCCCTTCCGCAGGCGACGGGCGTTCCCTGCCGTATCCGGTGTCGTGGGCGCTCTGATGCAGTACCACGCCTGCCGCAGGGAGCAGGGATGACGCCGCCGAACGGAGCCGCACGGTCGCGTGGAGGACGAGATGAGACGAGGGAGCGGAAGCCGGCTCAGCAGACGGGAGTTCCTCGGGAAGGCCGTTGGCGCCGCCGCGGCAGTCGGCGCCGCGGGTGCAGCGATGGGTGAGGCCGCGGAAGCCGGGCAAATCGCGGCGGTACCGCGCGCCACGAAAGGGGATACAGTGATGGTTCGCGTCGAGAACGGTCGAGTGCATGTCGATACCAAGACTCTCACGGCGGTGCTGGAGAAGGGGCTGATCGTTTCGCTCAAGAGCAAGGCGACTGGTGAGGAGTTCGTGCGTCCATTCGATGCCGGCGGGGCGCCGGCGCTCGAGCTTCTCTACCGTGGAGGCGAGACCGTTCCGGTCGATGAGAGCAAGTTCGGCAGCATCGCGTGCCGGGCGGCATCGAGCGACCGGGCCGAGTTCGTCTTCCATAGTTGGGATGCCGACGGCGTGATCTCCATCTCAGCCGACCCGGAGACCGGCGACTTGCTGATCGAGCCGTCCGCCTATTCATCGCGCCCGGGCGTCCGCGCCTGCCGCTGGAACGTGCGGGGTATTCGAGATGATCTGGAGTTGGTGGCGCCGCTGTTCCAGGGGGTGAAGCTGAAGCTCGACGATCCATTGATCCGCGGCGGCCGCTGGAACTGGCCGTTTCAATGGGAGGCCGGGCTGGCGATCTTACAGGGAGCGAAGTCGGGCTTCTGGGTCCATGCCCAGGATGGCCGTTATCGCTATAAAGCGCTGAAAACGGGAACGGAGTCGGGTGCGCGGGTAATCGGCCTCGATACTGAAGCGAATGGCCCGATAGATGAAAACCTGAGCGCGGGCGGGCTGTGCTGGCGCGTGAATGTGTACGAGGGTGACTGGAAAACGCCGGCCGCGCGCTATCGGGACTGGCTCTGGCGCGCCTACCAACTGGGGCGGGAGGAGGAGAAGCGCAAGGAGTGGATCCACGAGGTAGCGATGGCGATCTCGTGGTGCCCAGGCGACCCGGCGGTGCTGGATGCCCTGGCCGCGAAGGTCGATCCGAAGAAGGTGCTGCTGCACTTCCCCAACTGGCGCACCGACGGATATGACGAGAACTATCCGACCTACGTCGCCAGCGACAGCGCGAAGGCGTTCATCGCCAAGGGGCAAGCGATGGGGTTCCACGTCATGCCTCACTTCAACTCGAACGACATGGACCCCAGCCATCCCGTGTACGCGCAGGTCAGGGACTTCGGGTACCGCGACATCGAGACGAAGAGACTGCAGGGATGGAGCTGGTACCAGGGCCGCGGCATCGGCGTGCCGGAGTCGAACGATGCGCGGCTGGGGCACCGGGACAAGAAGGTGATGGTGAAGATCCATCCCGGGCTGAGCATGTGGCGGTCCATGCTGGGCGAGAGCATCCTCAATGCCGCGCGCGAATCGAAGCTGGACTGCGTATTCATCGACGTGACGCTCTGCTCGTGGAACATCCACAACGGTCTGGTGGAGGGCATGACGCCGACCGAGGGGATGAAGCGCCTGATCGAGCACGTAGGGGAATTGGGCGGCGGCTTGGTCGTCGGCGGGGAAGGCCTGAACGAGATCACCATGCAGGGCGAATCCTTCGCGCAGGCGCACCTGTTCCAGAGCTGGCACACCAGCGGCGAGGGGCTGGAGCGCGCCGGCGGCTGCGCCCTGAACGATTTCCTCTTCGGCAAGCTCTGCCGCACCTTCGGATACTCGGGCCTGAGCGGCAGCACGCCGGACTCGGAGCTGCGCATGCGCATTCACGAGGAGCACGGCGCGATCCCGACCATCACGATCGGCTCGGCGGCGGAGATCGAGAAGCCGAATCGGGCGGTGAGGAGGGTGATGGAGGGGGCGGGGTGAGGGGGGCGCCGGGAGAGGCTGGCTCCGACAAACCCGGCTCTCGCAAGGCGGGGTCGCTGGGAGGACCCGGCTCCCACAGGACGGGCTGCAAACACGGCGAGATTGCCCGTCCGAGGCGGATAAGCTCCTGAGGCGGGCAAGCCCACGCCACTGGCTGATGAGTGGCAGGGGCAAGCCCCTGCCCAAGGAACGGATGCGGGGGCGCTTCGTCCTGTTACAGCGCCCCGATCAGGCCAGTCCAGCGTAGGGCTGCAGTGCCGACGGTGGCGGCCTGCGCCAGGCGCTTCTGCCTGGACTGCCAGGGCCTGACCAATGGACGGGGGGCCTTCGACTGCCAGTCTCGGACCTGCGGGGCATGCTGGCGGCCGGGCAGACCGAGAAGATCAAGAGCGCCCTCTCCCGGCTCGTGACTCGCGTCGAGGTCCACGAAGACCCGCGGCCGGGGCGGAAGCGGCCTGGGGCATACCTGCTGCTGCGCGGGAACCTGCAGGCTGCGCTCCAACTGGCGGGCGAGAAAGGCACGAGTGGCTGTAGCCCCGGGGGGCTTCGAACGCTCGTAACAATCCAAACCCCAGCCCGAGAGTACCGGCTCCAAGGCCGCTGGTTCCGGCCCAGGGATGCTGCGGTTGAGCAGCGCCAGGCGATCTACGGCGGCTAGACGCCCTCTGGACGCCCCGCGGAGGGAGCGGGTAGAGGCCGACCCAGCGGCCGACCGCGAGGCCTGGCCGGAGGAGAAGCTCTCTGCGTCTACACCAGCACTGCCCCCCTGTCCCAGAGCACCGTCGTATCTCAGCTGCCAATTGCCGCCAGCGTGCACGTCGGGAACAGAAGGGCCGTGCCGCGGTTAGCGCCCAGGCGCGCTCCTTCGGATTTCATCAATCGCCCCCCAGTATTCGGCCAGGCGGGATCGGCCTAACGGGGTGATGGAGTAGCTGGTGTTCGGCATCTTGCCCTCAAACCTCTTGGCGATCTCGACATAGCTCGCTGCCTCGAGCCGGCTCATGTGGGAGGAAAGGTTCCCCTTGGTCAGGCCCAGGGTCGTCAGCAAGAAAGTGAAGTCCGCGCTGTCCACCCCCGACAGCAGCATCAGGATGCGCAGGCGCGCCGGTTGGTGCACGTTGGGGTCGAGCTCGACCATGTCCGCTACCCCTCACCCTCTCCCTGTTCAGCCGTCTCCGTGGTCGCCGCCAGCGCGCGCAGCCGACGCAGCGCGAAGCGGCTGTAGATGTGGCCGGCGAGGGCAGCAATGCTGCCGTAGCCGACCCCGGTGAAGAACATATCGAACAGGGGGCCGCGGCTGATCGGGACGCCGGACACGATCAGCACGGCATGCACCGCGTACAGCGCAGGCCACAGGACCATGAAGGGGCTGGCCGTGTTCCACTGCTTCACACTCAGGTAGATCATGAAGGGGACCACGTAGATGGCCGACATCGGCTGCATATAGCGCATCGGCACCCAGCCCATGAAGCCGAGTACAACACTCGCTACTACACAGAGAAAGAAGGCCAAACCGACCAAGCCAGGAGGTCGCGCCGCAGGGAACGAGGGCCGCCCCAAGGAGGCGACCCCACTGCCCCGGGTGAGATGCCAGGCGATCTGCCGGATGAGTCCGGTGGCGCCAAAGACACTGAACCACACCCACCAGGCCGCGAAGCCGATCAGCGCCACCAGCGAGGCGAGGCTCAGCACGCGGTGATGGTACACGTAGGCCCATCCCGTGAGATAACTCAGTCCGCCCAAGGCGGCAGCGGCAACAACAAACACGGCCTGGAAGACGAGCACCGGAACTGTCTGGTTCTGCGCGTAGCGGCGCGCCCAGGCGGGCAACTCCCTGATGTCCTGGTTCACATCCGGCGGCTGCCGGCTCATTTCATCTCTCACTGTCTTCTCCTCTGGATCCAGCTAGGGTTCTGTTCAACGTGCGCAAGCCGCGAGCGAAACAGCTACCGAGTAGGTTGCCGAAAGTGCCTGGCCAGCTCCAGCGTCTTCAGGAAGTTCACTCGCCCGTATCCGGTATAGGTATCGTATCCTGCCGCGCCGATGTCGTCACAGCCCTGCTTGATGATCTCGATCACGGATTCGGCGCGGAGTTCCGGCCTCAAGCTGTAGACCAGCGCAACCAGTGATGTCACGATGGGGGCCGCGGCGGAGGTAGCTCCCTGCCGCTCGAACTCGTGCATGCCTTCGAACGTGCCCTGCCGAGGACCCATCGGGCTGTTGTCCGCGGCATAGAACCTCTGCTCGTGAGGCACGCACACGAGGATTGATTCGGTCGGCGCCATCACGGTAAGGCGCCTGCCGTAGTTGGAGCCCTGCTTGACCATAGTGCCCATGAGATTGCTCTCTTCTTCCCAGCGCTGATCATTGAGCATGCTCGCACCGGCCACGATGGTATGGCTCTCGTCCCCCGGGTAGTCATTGGTCTCCTGGGCGGAGTTGCCGGCACTGAGGACGATCAGTACGTCCTTGCTCGCCGCGTACTTGAAGGCATCGTCAAGCTCTCTCCACGCATCCGGTGACGCAATCAGCCCCTTCTGGAAGTAGCCGCTGTCGTTGATCACTCTCACATGGTGGTCTACGAGATAGCGAATGGCCTCAGCAGTTGATATCGCTTGGTATGTGGTCCAGGCCTTGCCCCAGGCCTCCATCTCCTTGCCGTGGGCCGCCATTTCGCTCTGGAGGTCGGCCAACTTAGCGTCGGAATGGGTCTTCATGAAGTCCAGCTCAAGCCGCAGCAGCTTGTGCTCGATCACCCCCAGTGACGCGGTGAGGATCCTGCATCCGGGAGAAAGCCCGGTCATGCCCACCCCTTCTTCCCCCTTGGCGGCGATGATGCTGGCAACCAGGGTGCCGTGGCCCACGTTCTCGGCGATCTCGGTGTGATAGCCCCCTGGCGCGTAGTAGCCAGGAATCAACTGCCCGACCAAGTCCGGGTGGAAGTAGTCGAAGCCGTCATCAATGACTCCGACCAAAACATCCGGGCTGCCTTTGGTGAGCTGCCAGGCCTCGACCACGTGCAGCTTCTCGAACAGGGGTCGCTGCTTCGCGGCAAGCGACTCATCGGCCGGAGCCTGCGTCGGTTTAGCAGTGCCCGCAAGGGCCGGCAGTAAAGCCATCATCACGAGCGCGGCGGCCCACCAGAGCGCTCGCCACAGGCTGATCCCGACCGCGATGCCGCCCGCCTCCTTGCTCTTCCTATTGCCCATTGGCCTTGCCCCTTTCTGACACTCTTCCGGGAAGCTAGTTCTAAATCCATACTAGTTTGTATCACAAACCACGAGGGCTGTCAAGATGCTCTGGCCACTTTCTGTGTTTCGCAGCGGGGCCTACGTGGAAGCAGCTGAGACTGCGGTCTGCCTGGTGATGAAGGCGGCATTACTCAGTGGCCAGTGGGCGGGGCAGCATCGTAGTACGGCACTATGTGCCAGCACCGGCCCTGTTCGTCAAGCGCGTCGACACCCCGGCCAGTGAACCCAAGCCGAGGGGGCAGGCCGGAGTCGGGTGTGGCCGGGGGCCGTCGAACAGAGCCCTTTGTCACAGATGGGTTCGGTGGTTCGAACACCCAGGAGGCAGGCTGAGGTGTCACACGAAGTGCCCCTCTACGGGCTACCTGGTGCGTCCTGGG
>JBEKKD010000242.1:0-6672 GCA_050010895.1 Armatimonadota bacterium | reverse complement strand
CAAGGCTCAGGGTGGTGCGGTTGCGGCCCCGCGGCGTGCGTCCCGCAAGGCTCAGGGTGGTGCGGCTCCGCGGCGTGCATCCCGCAAGGCTCAGGGCGGTGCGGTTGCGGCCCCGCGGCGTGCATCCCGCAAGGCTCAGGGCGGTACAGTTGCGGCTCCGCGGCGTGCGCCTGGCAAGGCTCAGGGTGGTGCGGGTGCGGCTCCGCAGCGTAAGTCTGGCAAGGCTCAGGGCGGTGCGGGTGCGGCTCCGCAGCGTAGGCCTGGCAAGGCTCAGGGTAGCGCGCCGCAGGGGAAGGGCGGGAAAGGTGGACAGGCGAAGGTGAGAGGGGGCCAAGGTCACGGCGGAGGTTAGACCAAATGGCGCTACCAGGGGTAAGGCGACATGTGAGGCGAGGGACACGACCCTCGCCTCACGCGTTGCGCCCGACTGCTGCTTGTCCTCAGCGGTGAGAGTCCTGCCCCATCAGTTGGGAGGCGCAGATGGTGCCCTGCACCTGGCGGGTGATGCCGAGGCGGTGGGTGTGACGCGCCGGTGGGACTGAGGCGGGCGGTCCGAGCTTGCCTGCGAGATGTGAGAGGTCCGATTCTCACGCGGACCATCATTGGTCCCAGTCCAGTCCTCGGTCCGCGTTTTCAAGCACTCTCCACCGACGGCGTCTTCTTGCTTTTTCTGGTCTCCCTCAGCCTGTCCTGGCGGTTCGGCGCTCTTGCCAAGGGGATGGCCCGACGCCGGCGGTCACCTTGAGACTACAGCGCGGGTTCGATTCTCGCTGCCTCACCCAAACGCGCCCGTCATTGAAACCCAGAATACGTCCACAGCCGGGAGAGAGTTTCGTCCCCAGGAACGTGTCCGCCACCATCGTCCCGAGGAGGGACTCTCTTTTGGCGGTCTCAGTCGCCCCCATCCTCGGTGCTCTCCCAAGCACAGGAGTCTCAGCGATCGCCGAGAAGACGGCGCCCGAAGTCGCAGGAGCGTGCGGGAAGTAGATGAGCTCTTGGGCAGCACGGGCATTCTGGCGGCCGGGCCGCGCTATATCCCGCCGGAATCAGTGGCGCGCAGTCCCACGGCACGACCCTTCGCGCCCGCCGCGGGTAGGAGTCACCATCCACGCGAGCGAATGCTCATTTGCTGCACGACCGCCGTTCAGCAGCAGGAGCCCGCATATGACCCGATGTCTCGCCGCCGTTATGCTCACGGTGTTGCTGGTCGCCTTCTGCGGCTACGTGGCCGCACAGGGGCCGGTCCCCATGGTCACAGCGCATCCGCAGGAGATCGACGACGTGCTCGCCAACCCGGGCATGGGGTGGCAGACCTTCCACCGCTTCGCCGACGAGGATCCGAACCTGCACGGCATCCCGTCTGCGGCCGCCTACTTCCGGTTCTACTGGAAGGACCTGGAGCCGGAGGAAGGGAGGATCGACTTCGCGACCCTCGACGACCTGCTCGCCCACGCACACCGCGCCGGCCAGAAGCTCGGCTTCCGCGTCATGCTCGCGAGCACGGACGGCGGCGGCTCCGGCTCGCCCGAGTGGCTCCGGCAGAAGGGCGTCCGCGGCTGGGAGTACCAGTACGGTCATCAGGGCCGGTACTGGGTCCCCGATCTGGAGGATCCCCTGGTGAAGGAGGCACACACGCGCCTGCTGCGGGAGCTGGGCCAGCGCTACGACGGCCACCCCGACCTCGACTATGTCGACATCGGCTCCGTCGGCCTCTGGGGTGAATGGCACTTCAGCGATACGCAGACTATCCCGGGGGGAGAGCCGGTGCCCATGCCGAGTCAGGCCCGCCGCCTGGAGATCATCGACGAGTACCGGAAGTATTTCCCGAAAACTCCGAAGCTCATGCTCATCGGCGACGCGGAAGGCATGCGGGATGCTACCCACAGTGGGTGCGGCTGGCGCGCCGACTGCCTCGGCGACATGGGCGGCTTCTCCCGCTCCTGGAATCACATGGACAACGCCTATCGACAGCAGATCGCCGAGAGCGATGCGGGCGACGCCTGGAGGCAGGCGCCCGTGTCCTGGGAAAGCTGCTGGACGATGCGGAAGTGGGTGGAGGAGGGGTGGGACATCAGCTACATCTTCGACTACGGCCTCGAGTTCCACGCCAGCTACCTGAACAACAAGTCGGCCGGCATCGAGACCAAGTGGCGCCCGGAGATCGATCGCTTCCTGCGCAAGCTGGGTTACCGGCTCGTGCTGCGGAGCCTGCAGCATCCCGCTTCCGGCGCTCCCGGCGCCTCCCTCCGTGTCACCATGGGGTGGGAGAACGTGGGTGTCGCGCCACCCTATCGCGACTACCTGCTGGCCTTCCGTCTCTCCG
The DNA here is from genome assembly GCA_050010895.1 of Armatimonadota bacterium. GTDB lineage: Bacteria > Armatimonadota > Hebobacteria > Hebobacterales > Hebobacteraceae > JBEKKD01. Next base: position 4,349 of record JBEKKD010000242.1, on the reverse strand, counting down.
GCCCGAGCGGCGTGCGGGTGGTTGCCACCGACACCTCGATCAAAGGCTGGATGCCTGGGCCGAAGGCCGTCTCCACCACGCTCAGCCTCCCGAGCGATGTGGCGCCAGGGCGGTACGACGTGGCGATCGGCGTGGTTGAGCCGGGGACGCACGCGCCGGCGATCAAGCTGGCCATCGCGGGGCGGGACAGGGAGGGATGGTACCCGGTCAGCCAGTGTGAGGTGAGGCGGTAGCGGGAGGCCCGAGGCCGTCCATGGCTGGCGCCTCCGCGCGAATCTGCCCCGGGGTCGTAGCGAGGCCACAGGAGGGAACCGGAGGCAGCTCTTGGAATAGGTGCCGCGGAGCTGCAACGGTCCGCCTGGCGTGTGCCATGCGTGTTCAGCTTCGAAGGGCTGACCAGTCAGCCAACGACAGCGATGCCCGGCCTGACATGGGTGATCTCCATCAATGAGAGGCCCAGAACGGGCAGGACTGCCTATCCTACGCGGCGCCCCCTCGATCGCCGCCTTAAGGAGAACGACCGATGCGACTGGCGATCATGTCCCTGCTCCTGCTGACCGCGGGGATCGCTCCTTCGGCCGCTCACTGGACCGTCGATGCCACCGTGCCTGACTGGTGCTGGCGGGGCGACCTGCACTGGGCCATCCACTACGGGACCGTCACGCGGTCCGATGTCGACCTGATGCTGAAGGCCCGTCAGAACCTGGACCACGGTGCCAGCTACGACTCCGACGCCACCACCGCCTATGCCACCCAGAGGGGCCTGCACGACCTCATCTACATCTGCTCCCGCACCTTCGTGGTCGACGACTACCAGAAGCATCCTGAGCTCAAGCAGGGAGTGGTGCGGGCCTTCGATGGCAGCGAGGTGCTGGCCTACGGTAACCCCGTCCGGCGCTTTGGGTGCGTGAACTCCCCAGAGTGGAAGGCATTCGTGCTCGGCCAGGTCGATGATGTGCAGGCGCGGCGCCATCCGGCCGGCATCTTCTTCGACAACGAAGCCTGGTTCGTGCAGTGCCACTGCCCAGTGTGCCGCGCGAAGTTCCGCGAGTACTCGCGCCAGCACTACGGGGTCGAGATGGAGCTGCCGGAGCGAGTTGACGTGTCCACCCAGGTGGGGCGCGCAGCGCAGATGTTCTTACTCGACTCGCAGACGGAGTTCCACCAGTCGCTGCTCAGGTATTGCCATCGACAGAACCCGCGCCTGCTGTGCGTGCCCAACACCTGCGGGCTGGACGCCTGGCCCATGCACGGGATCGAGGAGGGCGTCACCGATCTGCCTTTCTACGAGTCCTCCAGCCATCCGCCCTTCGAGGACAGCCTCTATGCCTACAAGCTCGCTCTGGCCGCCGGGCACGGCCGGAACGTGGGACGGTTGATGTACCTGCCCTCGACGGTGGCGGGCGAGCGGGGCCAGCGCGTCTGGGTCGAGACCTGGCACGCATTCGAGAACCCGTCGTCGCCACTGGCGAAGGAGTTCGCGCTGGGGATCGCGGAGGGCGCGGCCTGCGACGCCACCTATGTCGCGAACTACGACCTCAGCCCATCCACGCCGATCACCGACACGAAGGACCCGTTCAACGTCAACATCCACCAGACCATGAACCGCTACTACGAATTCTTGGTGCGGAACCGCGGGCTCTACCTCAATGCCGATCAGGGAGCGCCGCTGGCGATCCTGCACTCGGTGCCGACGGACCTCTGGACGCACTCGGCCGACCATTGGGCGAGACTGGCGCAGAGCCTGAACCGCGTCGGGGTGCCTTACGAGGTGATCGTGGAGCAGGATCTGAAGGCCGCTCTGCTGGCGCGCTACCGGGCCGTCATCGTCTCCGGTGTCCGTGCCATCTCGGAGGAGGGGGCGGAACAACTGGCCGCCTACGTCAAGGCTGGCGGGCGCGTGATCTTCGGCGGGGAGTGCGGCCTGACTGACGAACGGGGAGAGCCGCACCCGAGCCGGGCGATCGAGGAGCTCCGCCGCAGTGGGGGCCGGGTCATCAGCGTGGCCGAGGACCTCTCTGAGCTCGACGGCAGCCGGCTGCGGGAGCTGGTGACGCGCCTCATGGGGGAGCCGGAGATCAACGTTCGCAATCCGAGCGGCAAGCTGTCGATCAACGTGCTCTCCGAACCCGGGCAGGGACTGCGAACGGTGCATCTGCTGAACTACGATTTCACATACGACCGGCCGGCGGGGGTGATCTCCGATGACGACGGGTCCTCGGAGGCCCGCAGCTACCTGTCGGATACGGCCTGGCGCATCCGCAAGGTGCTGGTGGTCCCGGACCCGGCAGCGCTGGAGCATCCGACGCTGGAGATCATCGGGTCAGCGGCTACGGAGAAGGGGCTGTTCCGGCTGGTGGTGAGCTTGAACGGCACCGATGTCGCCTCATTCTCGGGGGACGAGGTGCGCACGAACCTCACCGTGCCCCTGACGGCCGACCGCCTCGTCAAGGGCGAGAACGAGGTGGTGCTGCGGGTGGAGGGCCAGCCCAACGCGATGAGCGAGTGGTATCAGGTGATGATCGACCAGGACGCGAAGACGAGGCGCTCGTACTTCAGCACGGATGCTGGGAAGACGTGGGTCCAAGACGATCTCTCGCAGGACCCCCAAGCGCAGCAGGGCGAGTTCATGATCCGTGTGATAGAGCCGGATAGGCGCCCTTCACAGCTCGAGTGGGAGAGCATGTGTCACGTGCACCCGGCACGGGGCGTGCGTGTGTTCGTGGCCGGCGCTCGGGTACCATGCGCACTGGCTCTGTCACCCACGGCAGAGCCCAGACGGCTTTCCGGTTCGTCAGTCCCTGGCGGGGCCGAGTTCATCGTAGATGTGGAGACCTACACCGTGCTGGCACTGGCGGACAATCCGAAGGCGCTGCAGGTGTACGGGTACTAGGCCGGGTCAGCACCTCCCGGGTGCTGCGAAAGGGTCGGTCTGCCTGTGCTTCTGACTCCGGCGCAGGTCGCGTTGCTCCCGCCCGCGATGCGTTGACAACACAGCATGTCGGCTCCGCGATCCACGTCCGGTAACCGGTATTACTGGACGCAAATCCGCGCCAGGAAGAGGCGAGCTACTGCACGGCCGAGTCCGCCCGTGAAGCGCCGCACCCATACCACCACCCCGCTCCCGAGCGCGGCACTGCAGCCAACGTAGCGCGCCGTTCCGGGCAGGGCAGTCAGCAGGCGCAGCACTAAGCGCTTGTGTGCGGGACCCGGCGGAGGTGAGAGGGGTCTGGCGGCCATTTGGAGTCCGCCAGCAACGCCTCCAACTCGGCGATCCGCTTCGTCACTTCTAGGTCGTTGAGCTCGACCTCGTGCCTGGGCTCGCGTCGGTTCAAGCACCCTAGAGTAGCGCTTCGCACGATGCGACACTCAGACAGCTGCCAACGTGTCACCAGGAAACTCAAGAGCACTCTTATGCCCACTAGGATGTCAGGGCACCAAGGCGAAAAGAGGCACAGGGAAAGCTCGGACAGCTTTTCTCGGGGGGACACCACTATCGCCGGATGCATGCGGTGCGAAGCTGCGTGCCGGCAGAACAGGCGCACGACCGCAACGCAAAGGAGGCTTGGCAATGCCGCGTCGTCTCGCGATCACAGGTCCGCACGAAGTGAATGTTATCGACTACGAGGACCGGGCGCTGACAGATCACGAGGTGCTCGTCAAGACGGAGATCGCCTCGGGCAAGCACGGCACCACGGTCGCCGGCTTCGAAGGCGCTAACTTCGCGGGCCAGCGCTTCGATAGTGACATGCGCCTCTTTGTCGAGGCTCCGGTCCCCGCCGCTGGACGGAGCGGCGAGCCGGGCGGCACGGGCACCGCCGGTGTCGGGGTCGTGCAGGCCGCCGGATCCGAGGTAACGCGCTGGGCTGTAGGCGACCGCGTCTTCGGCCACATGGACGTGCGCGAAACCAACATCTGCCGCGACGATGCTCTCTGGCGGCTGGGCGACCTTGACCCCACGCTTGCCCTATGCGCCGAACCCGCCTACGTGGCCTTCCATGCTGTCAGAGAGTCGCAGGTCCGGTTTGGCGACACGGTGGCCGTCGTCGGTCTCGGAGCTATCGGGCTGCTGGCCGTGAGCATGCTCTCTCACGCCGGCGCCGAGCAGATATTCGCCGTCGATCCGCTGCCCAACCGCCGGGAATGGGCGCAGCGGAACGGTGCCACCCACGTGCTCGATCCCAGGGCCGGCGACGCTGCTCTCCGGATACACGAGCTATCCGGCGGACCCGGGGTCGACGTCGCCATCGAAGCGTCCGGAAGCTACGCGGCCCTGCACACCGCGATCCGGGCCACCCGCATCACTGGGACGGTCTGTTCCGCTGGCTTCTACCAGGGCGAATCGCGCG
>JBEKKD010000241.1:0-6683 GCA_050010895.1 Armatimonadota bacterium | reverse complement strand
CCTCGTCGTTCACCACCTTCGCCAGCGCCGCGATCTGCCGCCGATTCATCGGCGGCAGTGACGCTTCCGCCTGCTCGCCGGATCCTGGCTGCGGGCCCGGGCTCTGCCCGCGCTGGATGGTGTCGACATAGATCATGTGGAACACCACTCCCAGGTTTTTGACCTGCAGGGCAGCGGGGATCGCCTTCGCCAGAGCTGTGCGCCGGGATTCGGTCCAGTGCGACCTGAACGCAGCCCGCAGGCCTCGCAGCCCGATATCGTACGCGCTCCCGTAGTCGTTGAGCACCGGCCCCGTGCCGCCCCAGTGCACGTTCCGGCCGTCGCGGGTCCGCCCGTGGACGAACGAGCCCGTGCCCGCGAGCACGATCAGACCCCACTCCTCCTGCACCGACGCGTAGGCCGTGTCCACCTCCCCCGCCTCGCGGTAATGCACCACCTCCGCAGCCGAGGTCAGCACCTCTCTCGACGGCTCGCGCCGGGGAGTGCTCCCCGCCACCCACAGCTCCTCCAGTCGCCGCCCGGCCAGCGCGCCCGCGACCGCGTCCCTGAACGACGCCGAGATCACCTCCGGCGGGTCGTAGAAGATGTGGATCGGGCCGCCGCGCCCCCAACCGACAACCGCGCCGGTCTCGTCAACCAGCGCGGCGTCGCACTTCGAGCCACCGCCATCAATCCCCAGCGCGTATCTCACCGCATACCCTGATGTCGTAGTCGCTTGTAGTTGCTTCGGTACTCTAATGCCGAAGCCCCTACTTTAGAAACAGCTCCACCACCGGCACCGTCACGTTCGGCTTCAGTACCGGCAGCTCCAGCGTCAGCAAGCCCGCATCCCTGCTGCGCTTCATCGACCCGTATTCCTCTTCCGCGACCTGGGCCCGCAGCTTCACCTCTGAGGCGTCGTTGAGCAGTTGCGCGTACTCGACTTTCCCTGCCATCCCCTCCAGGTGCAGGTGCCGGATGGGCCACGCGAGGATGTGGCAGTAGAGGCGCTTTGCTGCGGCATTATACGTATACTGGCAGTTCTGCGGCGCGGTGAACCCCGCCGGCGCCGGCCCACACCCATAGATCGAGCGCCCGTGCCGCCTCATCCACGTCCCCATGCCGCTCAGCCGGTCGAGCGCTCGCTCGTCGAACTCCCCGCGCCCGCTCGGCCCCACGTTCAGCAGCAGGTTGCCGCCTTTGCTCACCACGTCGATCAGCATCCCGATGAGCTGCGGAACGCTCTTCCACGTAGCCTCGTCTCGATGATACCCCCACGAACCGGAGAACGTCTGGCACGTCTCCCATAGCACGGGCTTGCCGTCCACCTTCACACCTTCGCGCGGCTGGAACTGCTCCGGGGTCCGGTAATCCCATCCGCCCGGAACGTCGAGCAGATCCAGCCGGTCATTGACGACGATATGCGGCTGCAGTTCCCGCGTCAGCTTCAGCAGCTTTTCGCTCTGCCACTCCTTGCGGCCCTTCTCGGGCGGGTAGCTGAAATCATAGAACACCATGTCGATCGTGCCGTAGTCAGTCAGTAGCTCTCGCACCTGGCCATGCAAATACTCGACGTACTTGCTCTGGTCGCGCGACTGGTTCCATTTCTCCCTGTCCGGATGATTTCGCATCGGGTGTACGCCATCGATCACGAAGTGCGGATGGTGCCAGTCGATCAGCGAGTGGTAATACCCGACTTTCAGCCCGTGCGCGCGATATGCCTCCAGCATCGGCCGCAGCAAGTCCCGTTTCGCCGGCGTGTTCGTGGCCTTGTAGTCCGTAAGCTTGGAATCCCAGAGGCAGAAGCCTTCGTGGTGCTTCGTCGTGATCGCGAAGTACTTCATCCCCGCATTCGCTGCCGCCGCGGCCCACGCGTCAGGGTCATACAGGTCCGGATCGAAATGCGTGAAGTACTTCTCGTACGCTTCATCCGGGATCTCCTCGTGGTTCTTCACCCACTCATGCCGCGCCGGCAGGGCGTACAGCCCCCAGTGGATGAACATCCCGAATCGATCGTGTACGAACCACGCAGTATCGGCCGAAGATGCACTGCTCATGTCTGCCACCTCTCCCGAGTTTTCAGAACAGTTCCGCAGTTCCGTCTGCCTGTCCTGCCACCGCGGGTGCAAGTGCGGCCCGGGCAGGCATCTCCCGAGCGCGGCCGAAGGAGGCGCGTCTCCTGCCCCCGAAGACTGATCCCACATGACTGCCCCGAATCCGCTCCAGGCTCACATCCATCGTCTGCGATCCGCGGCTCAGGAGCGCCTCCCTGCCGCCCGAGACCTCCTGTGCGATCTCATCCGCATCCCGAGCACGGCCGGCAACGAGGCCCCTGCGATTGACCACTTGCAGCGTCGCTGCCGGGACCTGGGCGGTCGAGCGGAACTCGTTCCGCTTCCGTCGCACATCATCGGCGATCCGGACTATAGCTTCCTCGATACACCCCTCGACTGCGCCGATCGCCGCAACCTCTCTTTCCTGCGCCCGGGCTCAGGGGGCGGACGCAGCCTCGCGATCTCGGCGCACCTCGACGTGGTCCCGGCCACCGGCTGGCCGGATGCATTCGAGCCGAAAACCGATGGGGACTACGTCATCGGCCGAGGTGCCAGCGATGACAAAGGGCAAGTGGTCGCAGTCTGGCTCGCGCTCCAACTGCTCGACGCTCTCGACATCGCGACACAGGGCGACGTGGAGGCGCAGTTCGTCATCGAGGAAGAGATCGGCGGCAATGGCGCGCTCGGGATGATCCTCGCCGGCCACATAGCTGACGCCGCGCTGGTGATGGAATGTACCGACCTTCAGATCCACCCTGCCAACCGCGGCGCTATCTGGTATCGCATCAGGATCATCGGCAAGTCGGCCCACATGGGTCGCATTCGCGAGGGTGTCAGCGCGCACGACAGAGCCATCCAGGTGATCGAGATCCTTCGCCGCTACGAGCAACGGCTGCTCGCGGAGAGCCGCGGCGTCCCCCTGTTCGAGCGATACCAGCAGCCCGTGCAGGTCAACGTCGGCATGGTCCGCGCCGGCGACTGGCCCGCCACGGTTCCCGGCGAGTGCGTCATCGAAGGCGGCGTCGGCTTCCTTCCCAACAAGAAGATGGCCGATGTGAAACGCGAATTGGATGACACCATCCGCCGCGAGGCCGATGAGTGGACTCGCGAGCACTTCACCATCGATTTCCCGAAGCTGCACAACGACGCCTACCAGACTGACCCGAACCACCCCTTCGTCCGCGCGGTCTCAGCCGCGGCCGCCGATGCCGGGGTTGCGTCCGACGTCTTCGGCTGGAACATGAGCTGCGACGCGCGCCTCTACCACCACCGCGGCCACATGCCTACCGTCGTCTTTGGGCCGGGTGAGCCGGCGCAGGCCCACGCGGTCGGTGAGCGCATCGCCATGAGCCAGATCGCAGACGCGGCCGTAGCAACCGCACTGCTCATTGCCCGCTGGTGCGGGGTCGCGCAGTGACTGGCCGCGAGCGCGCTATTCGCGCCCCATCCGCCCCGACGTCCCCACCGAGAGCATTATCGCCATGTTCGACGAGCATACGAAGTGCCGGTACGGCTGACAGAGAGCCGGCCGTCGCTCCTGGGGCCGCGCGTTTTTGTCGCCAGAGCTTCGCGCTGCCGGAACGATGCCTCTACCTGCTCGTGCCAGCTCAGCACCGCTTCTTCGTAGGAACCGACACGCGGGACCCAGCCCGTCTGGACGCTGCGTTCATCCACCATCTCGCCCCTCCCTGCGTGGGTGTGACATCCGAACAGGACAAAGCATAGCTGAACAGTGTTTCGGGACGGTAAACGCCGCGTGAAAAGTCCGCGTTCTCTCTATCTCGGCTGAGAACCCTCGCTAGCTCACCCTCGCCTCTAGCCCCTCCGCCTGCGCCATCCCCAGAACCCGTGCCAACTCCTCCGCCGTCTGCGGCTCCCCCCTGATCTCATACGTCAGGCCCAGCCACTCCCACTTCGCGCCTGCCGATGGATTGTATGGCAGAAGCGAGACGAACCTCAGCCCGATCTCGCCCATGAACGCGAAGATCCCCTGCAGGTTCGCCTCCGTGTCTGTGATGCCGGGTATCAGGGGGATACGCACGTGCGTCCGCGCCTTCGGCAGCCGCGCCGCGTTTTCGAGCACCTGGCGATTCGAAACCCCTGTCCACCGCCGGTGCGCATCGTCATCGATCAGCTTGATGTCGTACAGCACCAAGTCCGAGTGCGCCACCAGCGGCGCGAGTTTCCCCCAACTGCACGCGCCACTCGTTTCGATTGCAGTGTGGACATGCACCGCGCGCATGCCCCCCAGCACGGAGGTCGCAAACTCCATCTGCGCCGTCACCTCGCCGCCCGTCAGCGTCACCCCGCCCCCGGAGTGCTCGAAGAACGGCCTCAGATGAACGGCTTTCGCCACCACCTCCTTCGCGGAGATCGTGTATCCCCTGATCGCGAGCGCCCCGCGCTGGCAATGCTCGACGCACTCCCCGCATACCGCGCACGCGACCCGGTTCAGTCTGTGAGTTCCGTCCTCGACCAGGTGCGCGCCGCGCTCGCACACCTGCACGCACGCGCCGCAGCGCACGCAGCGATCTTCGATCAAGATCACATCCGGCTTCTCGCTGCGCGACTCCGGACTGTGACACCACGCGCACGACAGCGGACAGCCCTTGAGGTACACGGCCATGCGAATGCCGGGGCCATCGTGAATGGCGAAGGTGTCGATATCGAAGATCAAGCCCTCTCGACTATCCCCCCAGGGCATATCCCGCCATCCTGAGCCGAAGTGCTCGTTGCGTCGGTACTTCCGCGGCGCCGTCGGCTGCGCCGCCGGCCGGGGTGCCGACGCCCCTCCGTTCTGTCCGTAGGGCAGGAGCGTGTCTCCTGCCCGTTGGGTTACGTCCGCCCATCTTGCCGCCGAATATGATGATCCTGCTGCTCCCTGCTCAGCATCGTGAAGTACGCGCACCATCCGCCCATCCGCACCCGCAGCGACGTGTACCGATCCGGCTCTCGCTGCGCCGCCCGCAGCTCCTCTGTATCCGCTACCGTCAGCGTCATGATCGCGCCGCCTGTGTCCACGAAGCTGCGCACCAGCGCCGCCATCCGCTGCGTACCGTCCTCCCCCTCCACCAGCCGACGCGCCAGCCGAAGGTCCAGCGGACTGCCGGCCGGCAACCCGGGCTCCTGCATCTTCGAGTAGGAGAGAATCGCGGCCGGAAGACCTGCCATATCCCTCCCCAGGGCCGGCGAGAAGTTCGACGACACCGGCTCCCCCGAAAGCCGCCCGTCCGGCGACGCTCCCAGCCCCTCGCCGATGCCGATGTACCAGGAGAAGGTGCCGACGCCGCACGGGAACTTGATCGCTGCCTGATGCTGATCGGCATGACGCGCGACGATGTGCGTGAATGTCGTGATGACCTCCTTGCCGACCGCGTCGGCCGCTTCGTCATCATTTCCGTACTTCGGCGCGGCCAGCAGCTTGGCGCGGAGCGGCGCGCATCCCTCGAAGTCGGCGTCCAGCGCGTCGCACAGCTCTGCCATCGTCGCCGCGCCCTGCTCGAAGACCACCGTCTTGATCGCTGTCAGGGAGTCGATCGCGTGCGCCGCGCTCTCCGCCAGCATCCCGAACGTGCGGAACTTCGCGCCTCCCGCCGTCATGTCTTTGCGAGATGCAATGCACCCCTCGATCAGCGCGCTCAGCAGCGGGACTGGAGCGATGATGCTTCGGTCGTTCGCCGACTCCACCACGCGCGTGACCACGCGCCCCACCATCGTATCGAGCTGCGTCACGAACGCCTGCCACACCTCATCGTACGTCGCGAACCGCCGCGGGTCGCCCGTGTCCGCCCCCGGCTGCAATCTATCGAATCGCGACCGCCCGCGATTCAGCGCCCACTCCAGGCACAGCATCAGGCTCAGTCGCTGGAACACGAAATCCGTCCGACCGGGGATGATCACTTCCCAGCAGCCGTCATTCGTGTAGTCCCGCGCGTCTCGCAGCGGAATCCCGATTCTTTGCAGCGCCGGAACCAGCGCCTCATCGCTGAAGATCGCCGGCATACCGCCGCCGTCCTTGAGCACGTCGCAGGTGTAATCGATCAGTTCAGCCGGCGACCTCCGGTGCACTCGCACCATCAGCAGCGGGTTCGTCATCTTGTTGCGACGATAGCTCTCCAACAACAAGAATGTCAGCGGATTCGTGCCGTCTCTTCCCTCCGGCGTCAGCCCACCGACCACGATGTTCTGCAGCCAATGGTTCGTGGCATCGACGCTATCGCGCTTGGTCCCGATCTGCGAAGACGTGTAATGGCGGGTGCGCTTGCTCGCATTGATCTGCTCCGGCTCTCTCGCCTCCGGCCTCTGCTCCTCCGTCGTCTCTGCGCGCTCGTTGAACTTCAGGCAGAAGCAGTCCACCAGTTCCGCCGCGCGTGAAGGGTCCAACCTCCCCGCTCTCAGATCCGCCTTCAGGTACGGCCACACGTACTGATCCACCCGCCCCATCGCATTGCCGTCCATGGTCGAGTGGAAGATCATGTGCAGCAGCCAGACCGATTGCAGCGCCTGCCAGAACGTCTGCGCCGGCCCCGCGGGCGACTGTCGCAAGTTCGCCGCCATCTCCCGCAGTTCGGCCGCGCGATCCGCGTCTATCTCGTTCTCAGCGTCCGGCTCGCATCGTCGCGCCAGCCGCGCCGCGTACTCCATCACGCC
>JBEKKD010000240.1:0-6685 GCA_050010895.1 Armatimonadota bacterium | reverse complement strand
ACGTGGAGAGGTTATTGACTACTACGGGGTCGTCGCTCACGGCCATTGCCGATCAGACCGGATTTGCCGACGCGAGTCATCTGCACCACGTCTTCAGCAGAGCATATGGGTGTACGCCGGCGCAGTATCGCGAAGGAAGGAGGAGTTCCGCCGGCCCCTCAGCCTGAGCGCTCCCCTCACGAGGCCGGCCCACAGTCGGCCGGCCTTCTCTCCTCCCATGGCGCGGGCTCGGGGATGCCGAACATATCGCGCGCTGTCCGGAAACTCATCTGGCTCCCAGGATGCTCCGGCAGCCCGGATCGTGATATTCCCGGCGATCGACGGTAGCCCTGTTCTGTTCTGCCGGACGGCTCGGCAGTTCATTCGTGTCCCGTTTTCTGCGTTCACGCGCTCCGTCGCACTGTCATTCACGGCGTGATGGTACTGGTTGAGCGGCTCCGGCGGCGTCCCGAAGCTACCTAACACCCACATAGCTTCCCCAATGCGCAATCGCAGCTTCGAATTCCCCGGCGGGATCAGAAGACCGGCGAATATCTGAAAGAAGACGTTCGCCCAATGGTACTTCGTTGGGCGAACGTCCGTAAGACAGGTGCCACCGGAATCAGTTCGGATCGCCGCAGACGGGGGATATCGTAGCTGACGCAACCCGTGCGCGGACAACCTTGACGCGGCCACAGGTCTGGTCTAGTATGCACGCAGGCGATGGAGGCCGCCCAGGCTGGAAGCGCCGGCCTGAACAGCCCACCGGGCTAATGGCTCCTGTTCCGCGGTTGCGCGGGTCAGGAGCCATTAGCATTGAGATTGCCATGAACAAGGGTTTGACCTGGATCACGCTTAGGCAGGGGCTGGAAGAGCCGGGCTGTCCGATCTGCAACATCCTTGCTGACGGGAGCCGGCGCAACTTCTTCTATTTCCTTGACGAGGGCGTACTCGACCCGGAGATGCGGGTGAGGCTCATAGAGAGCACCGGCTGGTGTCCCCGCCACACACTCCTGCTCCTCACCGTCGAGCGGGAGGAGCATCCAGATCACCTCGGATCAGCCACGGTTTATGAGAGCCTCCTGGAAGCAGTCCAACGTCGACCCGACCAGGCGCGCCGTGATCTGCGGGAGCCTACAACTCAGACAAGCTCTCGTCGGAAACGACAGCAAGTGCGTCGTGTAATAGACACTCTCAACTCCCGCAAGCCGTGTCCGGCATGCGAATCGGAGGAGCGGCGGGAAGACGCGGAGGCCGGCCTCCTCGTGGAGATGCTGTTCGATCCCGAGCTAGGGCCAGAGCTGAAGCAGCTCTATGAGAAGTCGGAGGGGCTGTGCTACCGCCATCTGGTCGGGTGTCTGCAGCAGTGCGCTAGCCCTGAGCAGGCAACGGATCTCCTCGGCCTGGAGCGGCCCAAATGGCGCTTGCTATCCGCGGAGGTGATCGACTACACGCGAAAGCACGAGCATCGCTATCATCAGGAGCCATTTGGTGATGAAATCGATGCTTGGGCGCGAGCCGCGCGCAAGCTGGCAGGGCATTGGCCCACCGAGATGAGCTTGGAGCGGCTGATCGCGGTGACGAGGAAGCGAGAGGCGCGCTGACGATGTCCTGCCGCGACCGTGCGGAGATCTGGTGAACAGGAGGCAAGAGATGCGGTCTGTTATCGAGTCGGTGACGGCGCTGGAGGTGCTCGATTCGCGAGGCAACCCGACGCTCGAAGTAACGCTAGGCCTGGACGACGGTAGCCGCGAGTCTGCGGCCGTGCCCTCGGGCGCCTCAACCGGCGAGAACGAAGCCGTTGAGCTGCGGGACGGTGATGCCAAGCGGTATGGTGGCAGGGGCGTGCTGAAAGCAGTCGCCAACGTGGGCGATGCCATCGCGCCGGTCGCCGGTTTCGGCTATGCGGCCGTGCTGATGCTGATCGGCGCCGCCATTCTCCATACGGTCCGTTAGAGGGAGTTTGCCAACGTGAACGTGCGCGTGGTGCCGGAGTCAGAGAACGAGCGTTAGGCAGGAGGCCCGATATGCGAAGGCCGCGACTGCGAAACCCAAGACCGGATCCATCCGTTCCGCCGGAGGTGGCGGAGCAGGAGCAGGCGCTCCGTATCGCCATTCTGGGCGCGCTGCCGGATCTTCGTCTGCCTGCGCTCAGGAATCTGCTGCGCGCAGTGCGCTACGCTGAGGAAGGGCAGGAGGCCGTTGTGGTCCGCCTGACCGACCTGACCGATGCACACCGGCGGCGCCTGCTGTTGGCGGTGCACGCGAAGCCGGCCGATGATGCTCGGCCCGATAGCCGGGAGGAGGCACGATGACACGAGTACTGCTGATCCGACACGGCCAAACGGAGTGGAACCGCAAGCAGGTCGTCCGAGGCCGGGCCGACATTCCGCTGAGCAGCGTCGGCATTGAGCAAGCAATGGCGGTGGCCGAGAGACTGGCGCACGAGCCCATCTCCGCAGTCTACTCGAGCCCGCTGGCCAGAGCTCTGGTTACCGCGGAACACGTGGCAAGACGGCACGGCCTCCAGCCCTGCCGGGTCGAGGGGTTGACTGACATCAGCTTCGGCGCTTGGGAGGGGCGGTCACACGAAGACGTGAAGCGGGAGGACGGCGAGCTATATGTGCGGTGGCAGTCGCAGCCACACCTGGTCAGACTGCCCGACGGCGAGACTCTCGCCGAAGTCCGTCAGAGGGTGATGGCCGCGCTCAACGACATCGTCACGCGCCATACGGGCAGTACGGTCGCGGTAGTCGCACACCGCGCAGCTAACAAAGTGCTGCTGTGCGCCTTTCTAGGCCTGGGTGATGACGCCTTCTGGCGCATCCGGCAGGACACCGGCTGTGTGAACGAGTTGGAGTGGGAAGGTGGCCAGTTCGTGGTCGCGCTCATGAACGACACCTGCCACTTGCGCGGGCTGGAGAGGGACGCGTTGGACTTCTAATGACTTTCGCCCAAAGAAGTAAGGGCGAAAGCCGTCGAAAGACCAGCGAATACCTGAAAGAAGACGTTCGCCCGATGTCACTTTGTTGGGCGAACGTCCGTAGCCGCCGGGTATACAGCGAGGCCGCCCTATGGGTGGATCACTGAACTGCGGTACTGCTGTTCCGTTGACGTCCGGGGTCGGGATAGGGTATATTCAGCATGGCGATGGAGACCGCCAAGGTCAGGTTCCTGACCTGAACAGTCCGTCTCTCGCGGACTAATGGCTCCTGATCCGCACCGGTTGGGTGCATGGGTCAGGAGCTTTCCGCGTTTCTGGGCCGGTGGAATTGATGACGAGCGCTCAACCCAGAAAGCACATGACGTATCACGATGTGAGTGAAGCGCTCGCGCAGAGCGGATGCTGCATCTGCCGCTTGGCTGGCTACGCCGTGAGGCGGTATCTAGCGTCGCTGCTGTGGGAGTCTGTGAACGACCCCGCGGTGCGAGAGAAGCTGCGAGCCGCCCGAGGATTCTGTCGGGAGCACTCCTGGCAGGTGCAGTCGATGGGCAGCCCGCTGGGCATCGCGATTCTCTGGCGCGACCTGCTCACCCAGGAGGTCGTCGAGCTCCAGCGGCCTGTTGCTGAGCTGAGGCGACGAAGACCCGCGCCGCAGAGAGAGTGTCCGGCCTGCGCACAGCGAGATGAGGCCGAAGGGCGGTTCCTGGAGACGCTTCTCGAGCACTTGGAGGCAGGCGGGCTGCGAGGTGAATACACGGACTCATCGGGCCTCTGCCTGCCGCATCTGGAGAGAGCAGTGAGAAGCGCGCCGCCCCAGGCGCGTCGTTTCCTGGTCGAGGCTGAGTCCGAGAAGCTTAACCGTCTCCTGAGCGAACTCTCGGAGATCATCCGGAAGAACGACTACCGTTTCCGGGAGGAGCCCTGGGGAGCGGACAGCGACGCCTGGGTGAGAGCGACCGGGAAGCTCAAAGGAGAGAAGCTGGGCACATAGGCCGATGCAGGGCGATGGAGTGCCGCCCGAGACGAGCTTGTCATAATCGGGAGCGCGGTGGTGCCCACGCTGATCGCGCAGGCCTGGTTCGCGCCGAAGGTCGCGGCATCCGTCGATGGCGCGGAAACGCCGGCCGCACATCTTCTTTCGGAGGTTGACGACCATGTTGAGGAAGATCCTGATCGCCAATGACGGTTCAGCCGGCGCCCGTCGCACCTTGGAGGTGGCGGCCGACGCGACAGCCTGCTATGGGGCCGAGCTCCACTCGATCTCGGTAGAGGAGGACCTGCCCAAGTACGCCGCGGCCATTGGCGAGGTCGATGCCGCAGTAGACTAGAGGAACCACTATTTCGATCAGGTGAACGCGGCGGCCGAGATGATCGCACCCGAGCACAAGGTGGAGATCGAAACGCATGTGTTTCCGGGGCATGACGTGGAGACCATCGTCAACTTCTGCAGGGAAGGGGGATTCGATCTCTTGGTGGTTGGCTTCATGGGCCACTCGCGAATCTACGAGCGCATCTGGGGCAGCACCTCCCAGACGCTGACGCGACTGTCCTCGTGCAGCGTGCTTGTGGTCAAGTAGAGAGATGAAGGCAGCGACATCCGCGCGGTGACACAGAAGCGCACGGCCGGAGAGAGCATCTCCTCTCGCCGGCAGGAGCTGGCCGCACAAGAGGCGGCGCTTGCGGCCGCAGTAGGTGGCATCGGTGGTCCGAATGAAACGCTGCCTCTATCCCCTTGGCGGCTTGGGGAGCAGGCGATCGGAGAGCCCTGATGGTCGCGAATGGTGACGCACGATGGCCGATGCCGAACGGCTATCAGATACTGCTGTGAACAGAGCACAGCACGACGGCGCCGCTCAGACGCGGAGTGCCGAGCACGCGCTCCGGGCCTACCTTCAGGCCAAGCAGGAACTGGCCGCGCGGGTGCGCTCTGCACTTGGGCTGCTGAGAGTGCGCGGCACCAAGGGCAGGGTCGATCGCTGCCAGGAGTTGCTGGTCAAGCTGGCCGAGGACCGCTTCAACCTGGTAGTGCTGGGGCTGTTCAAGCGCGGCAAGAGCTCCCTTATGAACGCCATCATTGGCCGCGAGTTGCTGCCCACGGGGCTGCTTCCGCTCACCTCCGTTGTCACCACGCTGCGGTTCGGCCCAGCCGAGCGGCTGCTGTTGACGCGAGACGAGTCATGGGTGGAAGAAGCCCCGATCTCGCGGCTGGCCGACTATGTCACCGAGCGAGGCAACCCCGGAAACGTCAAGAAGATCCGCGCCGCCTACCTCGACCTCCCCCTGAGCCTGCTGCGCCGCGGTCTGCACTTCGTGGACACTCCCGGCATCGGCTCCTCCCGCGGGGAGAACACTGCCACCACCTACGCCTTCCTGCCCGAGTGCGACGCCGCTGTTCTGGTGACGAGCGTGGAGACGCCCCTGACGGAACTCGAACTCGAGTTCCTCCGAACCGTCCGCCAGCACGCCCGCAAGGTCTTCTTCGTCGTCAACAAGACCGACCTGCTCCCTCCCGAGGAGCGGGAAGAGGTATTGAGCTTCATTCGCGATGGGCTGCGTGAGGCAGCGGGCAGCCAGGAAGTGCGCCTCTTCCCGGTGTCTGCCCGAGAGGCGCTGGAGGCCAAGCAGACCGGCGACCAGGAGCGCCTCGCGGGAAGCGGGATGAAGGAGCTCGAGGATGCACTCGCCGCCTTCCTTTCCGCCGAGAAGAGCAAGGCGCTGCTGCTTGCGGTCCTTGACCGAGCGCTGCGCGTTGTAGACGAAGAACTCGCCGAGGTCAGGGCGCAGGCGAGTGTCGCCGCCACCCCGGAGGAGACGAGGAAGGAACACCGCGCGGCTATCGCCGACGGCCTCGACGACCTGGAGCGCCGGGAACGGGGGATCGTCGGCGATCTGCGATCGCAGTTGGTCGAGTGGGTTCAGACCACGGCGCAGAGCGACATCACCGCCTTCCTGTCCGACACCAGGCAGAGCCTAGTCGCCGAATACGGGCCGGCGCTGGGACGGCTGGGGTGGTCATCGGCCGGCCAGTCACTTCAACGCGTATTCGACGGAGCGCAAGAGCGGCTCCTGCAGGCCCTTGAGGAGTGGCTGCACGCCAAGATGCGCGATGTGAAGAACCAACTCCAGTCGGCCGAGGCGCGTGCGCGGCCCAGGTTCGAGCAGGCCCTCAGCGCTGTGTTGCAGACCGCGCTCGGTGGTGCCAGTGTGACTGCCGAAGAGGAAGTCGCGAGGGTGTTCACCGACTCCGTGCCGGACATCCCCATGCCCGACTGGCAGCGCCACTCGTCCGCCGCGCCTGTCTGGCTGTACGTGATGCCGGCGAGGCTCGTGCGTTCGTCGCTTCGGCGGCGACTCGACGCGGCCCTCGAAGAGGTGGCAGATTCAGCGCGGGAGATGGCAGTGGACGCCACACTCGGGGCGATCGGTGCGAGTGTGGGTGGGCTGGGGAAGCAGTACCAACATCACGTCGCTGAGTTGAGGCAACGGCTAGCCGCGGTCAACGGCACATATAGCCCGATAGGGCAGGCCGCTGGTACCACCCGTGCCCTATCCACAAGCGATCTCGCTGACCTGGAACTGTCTTTGGGTGGCGTGAGCGCCGAGTTGGCGGCTCTCCGCGACCGGCTGCTCGTGGCTGAACCGCGGCCTGTGTCGGCGAGCGGAGCACCAGCCATGCAGCGAGACGAGATCGCCTCAGCCCTTTCTGTCGCGCAGAAAGCCGCGGCTCGCGCCACCACCACCAGCCCCCTCAAGGACCTAGCT
>JBEKKD010000239.1:0-9572 GCA_050010895.1 Armatimonadota bacterium | reverse complement strand
CGATCGGTGCGGCGGCCGCCAGGAGGAAGGCTGGCATGCTCTCTTGCGCGAAGATGCCGGCATGCGCCTCATGCGTGAGACGCTGCTGCCAGAGAATCCACCGCGCCTGTCGCCAGCGCGTCCTCGTCGGCACCTGCGTCCAGTAATCGGTATCGGACGTAGATTCGGGCCAGGAGCGGAACGGACCAAGGCGCGGGCAGTGCTCTTGTCGCTGCCTCACGCGCTCCCGAGTGCGGATCGGACCGCGGAGTAGTCCTCTCGCCTGATCGTCCTGCCCATCGCACCGGCTGCCTCCGCGATCTGCTCCGAGTTCTTGATGCCAACGATCGCGCTGTGGATCATCGGGTTCATGAGCGTGACCACCAGCACGAGCTGGACGATGCTGAGCGAGTACTTGGCAGCGATGGGCGCGAGGGCGCGGACGCGCGTCGCCAGCTCTCGGAAGCGCTCGCCCTGGAAGTCGGCCCTGGAACTGCGCAGATCATCGAAAGTTTCGGTGCCGGCGTACTTGCCGGTGAGCAGGCCGTGGTAGAGCGGGCTGTAGACCAGCACACCGATGTCCTCGCCCCGACAGTAAGGCAGCAGGTCGGCCTCGGCTTGAGATTGGAGCAGGTTGTAGCGCGGCTGGAGCGTTGCGTAGCCGCCGAACCTGCGCGCCGCACGCAGTTGCTCGACGGTGAAGTTGCTCACTCCATAGGCCCTGATCTTGCGCATTCGCTTGAGCCGCTCGAGGGCGGCTGTTGTCTCCTCCAGATCGCTGAGCGGGTCGAAGGAGTGGCACTGATAGAGGTCGATGTAGTGCATCTGGAGCCGTGCGAGCGAGGCCCCGCACGCCTGCTCAATGTACCCGGCCGACAGGTCGGGGTGGCGGCGCCCGTCGGGATAGAAGTGGTGGTAGACCTTGGTTGCGACGACGATCTGGTCGCGGGGCAGCGGCTTGAGCGCTTCCCCGAGCACCTCTTCGGCCAGGCCGTCACCGTAGGCATCGGCAGTATCGAAGAAGTTGACGCCAAGCTCGAAGGCTCTGCGCGCGGCGGCGATCATTACCTCCCGCGGTTGCTCCCCCCAGAACTTCGGGGAAAGCTGCCAGGTCCCATGGCAGATAGGCGAAACCATGAGCTCGCTGCGGCCCAGTCGTACACGTACCATGTGTCCCTCCTCTGCCCACCGCACTGCCTAACGGGTGCTACCAGGACGCTCATATCTCGATGGTGCGCAGGCGGGGTGATCACCCCGCTGGTCTCTTCGCGCTAGACGTGCTTTATGGTCACCCGATCCAGATGGATCTCTCCAACGTTCGCCTCAGCCGCCAACCGGAGATGCCCTACTTGTTCCGGCTGCGTGCGCAGCAACGTGGCGCCGCACGCGTCCACTGCGAGCGGGTCCGTGCCGGCGACAACAATACCCGGGCTCTCGGTGCGGCCGGGCCCCTCCGGGCCATTCCTGACCAGAGTGCGCACACCATCGAGAATGGTCAGGTGCGGCCTGAACTGCGCCGCGAAGTCGGCGATGCACTGATCGAGACCGTCGCCTTGATGCCAGGCCTCCCGGTCCCACGCCGACCCCATCAGGTTCTTGCAGGCCAGAGTCACGCTCGTGATGTGGTGCATTTTGGCGATAGGCACGTTGATCCAGGTGTCTGCCTGCAGCATGTCACGCACGACGCGCGCCGTCTTGAGCACCTTCCCATGGGGCAGCGCCACTTCCTCGTACCTCGCCACATCGCTCGCGGAGATGACCTGCGCTCCGGCCGCTTCGGCCGCAGCCTGGATGCCGTTCCGCCGCAGTGCCACCGCGTCGGGTGTGCTGGTCAGATGCTCGATCACCTTCACCTTGCGGGCGCCTGCCGTCCGACACAGCCGAACGATCTCGGCGACCACCTCCGGATTCGTGTTAGCCGCCTGCTCGGGAGTCCGGTCCCAGGCCATGTTCGGCTGCACCACCACAGAGGTCCCGCGCCTGACAAACCTCCGCATACCTCCGAGCGCCTCCACCGCGGCCCGCGCCAGGCCGGCTGGGTCTCGCTTCGCCGCCACCGCGATGATCGACCTCCCGGCCGCCTCGGCCGCAGGGAGGCTATCCCCTCCCACGATCCGAGCGGAGCCGCAGAGTGCCGCAGCAGCCACGACAGCACGCTTCAGGAGGTCCCGCCGCGTGATCCTCTCCGATGTCATGCTCGTGCTCTCCGGTTCCTCCGTGCAGCGAGCGCTGAGGCACGGCCGCTTTTCGGCACGACGATGGCCGCTCCTGCCTATAGTGGCGAATCACCGACGCCGGGCCAGTACCCGCGGAAGCCACACACCCTGGCGAGGGTGCCGCGCCTCGGCCATGCTACCATCGTATAGCTGTCACCGGTGCGAGTACCGTCGGTCGGGGCCCGGCTCTCTCGGGGTCACCATTGAGGCCGTCCGCGGGACTCCCGCCACAAGCCCGCGTCCAGTAAGAGGTAGTATCGGACGCGGGAGTGTGGGCGCGAGGCGGAACTGGGTCCACCCAGGATGTGGCAAAGCAGGCCGGTGGGGCCGGGTCAGTCCGCGCACTCGGTTGGCACGGCCGCTACCTCGGTGACCACGTCGCGCAGTTCCTCCTTCAGCTTGGCCGTCATCCACCGCACCGCCCGCCAGCCACCGTCCCCCTGCAGGAAGGTCGGCGCCCGGAGGTACTGCAGGCTGACCCCGGTGATGCCAGGCTGCTGCTTCCCGCCGGCGCGATTCGCCAGGTGGTTCCAGGTGGATCCATCGGGAGCGGTGCCCTCGAAGCCGCGATGCATGAGGCCGAGGCCACCCAGCTCCTCACTCCACCAGGCGAGCGCGTAGAAGCAGCCACACGAGCTATGGGGGAAGTCCCGGCCTTCGCCAGGGGCGGCCCGAACTGACGCCCATGAAGCGGGCGCCTATGAGCATCTCCCGCCACGAGCGACCGCACATCGGAGCGCGCACGGGATGCGTGATGCAGATGTGCTCCCGGCTGAAGGGAGCGCAGGCCTCGCAGGTGTAGACGACCTCCGGTTCTCGGCTCGCCAGGTCGGCTGCCTCCGCCTCTCGCTGGGCCTTTTCCCGCCCGACCTCGGCCGCCCGCGCGACGAGTTCCGCAACCTCCCCCATCACCTGCACGTGTACCGGTCCCAGGCGAGGGTACTCGAGGCGCAGCCCGCGGCGGATCACTTCTGCCATCTGCTCCGCCGTCACCACCCCTTCCTCGCGCAGGGAGAGTGTCAGGGGTTCGCGCGAGCTTACCCGGACACCGCTCAGCAGATCCAGGCACCTCGCCGCCTCCGCCTCCAACTCGCCGGCCGCGATGGCATCCACGGCCTCATCGTCCACCGTCACCAGGATGCCGATGCCGCCGGCCAGGTCGTCCACGGCCGCGCTGCCCTCCTGCGCGACCCCCCTCCGTAGATGGAAGAAGCTGCCGGCATCGCCGCCAATGGTCGCCCGCGCCTCGAACTTCTCGTGCGCGAAGCCGGGGTTCGCGTACTCCGGCAGCGCGTGCAGGGGATCCTGCGAGCGGATGCGAAGGTTCTCGAAGGTGCCCGCGGCCGCCAGCGCTTCCGCCGGCGAGCTCACCTCTGTCCGGTCGCCGATTTCCCAGGGGAACGCGGAGGCCACCAGGGCGCGCATCCCCAGCCGCATTAGCGCGAGGCAGAGCATCCCCTCCACCGGCCTCATCTCACCGGTCACAACGAGCACCCCGGGGCCGTGGTCCTCGACGAAGTGGGTGAGTTCGTGGCGCTCCCCCGGCTGCACGTCGCTGTACACGAGGGCATAGCGCGCCAGAAGCTGGCCGAAGTAAACGGCGGACGTGTCGCGCTCACCGAGGAAGCGGCCCTCCGCGATCCCGGGGCGGGTCGTGTAGACGAGGAAGTTCGCCGCGTCGAAGGCCCGTGCGTACTCCTCCTGCGCGTCTCCCATCAGCAGCGCCCACCCCGCTCGCCACTTGATCCCGCCGAACACCATCCCCCGAAACGCGCCGTCCGCGACGAAGTACCGGTCGCGGTCTGCCTGGACCGATTCCACGGCCTCCGCCGCCACCAGCACGGCCCAGGCCGCTTCCTGGGGCGGCGCCTCCTCGGCCTGGAGGCGAGCCGCCTCCTCCCGGAGGCGCCGGATGTCGGGCGCTCCGCCGAACAGCACGGAGCTTATGGGGAACGGGTATTCAGTGTCGAGGAATGGGTCCGGCACATCGGGCACTGATGCGATCAGGGCGTCAAGACCGGGGATCATGGTATCTCCATCGGACAACCGTGATTGAGCACCGCGATTCGCCTGAACCCGGTCGCGCTCCTACCCTCGGCGGGTCGCCGCGTCGAGGAGGCGTCGGGCCGTAGCGACACCTCCGGGCGCTGCCGCTTGATCTACCTTCCCGCGCAGCTCGGCTTCCGCAAGATCTCCTCAACGGTTACGCCGCGGGAAGCTGCGCTGACCGTCCGCCTGTCGCGAAAACAGCACCATCGCGCGCCGCCGGCCTGCGGGGCCTCGCGGCGGCGCGAGGGAGACGCTTCCCGGCAGGGAAGCGGCGTTGAGTTGGCATCCCGGCCGGGAGTGATCACATGCCGCCGACATGCTTGGCTCGTCCGCGTCGCGGGCCTCGCCGATTCGATATCGTGCCGCCGGCGGCCGTCTGCACGGTGGCCGTCTTGGTCGCTCTTTTCGCCGCCCCGAAGGTCGCGGAGCTGACCGGGCGTCCGCTGCCGGGCCGCATCAACGGCGGGATCGGGCTCGCCATCTGGTGGGTCTACTGGGGCGCCGTCGTCGCGTTCGGGCTAGTGGTTATCCGGCGCTGGCGCAACACCTACTTCCGCTGGCGTACCATCGCGGCCATGACGAGCCAGACGCTCTTTGGTCTCCTCCTCATCGGTCCGCTCAAGTCCTCCCTCCGCGTTCCGCCCTTCTGGCAGCGCCTGCACCTCACCTGGCCCCTGCACATGAGCGTGATCACGCCCGGGCTCGCGAAGAACCTCCTGCCCTCTCTCATCTATGGGGTCGTCGTCTCGCTCGTCGCCTGGCCCTTGCTCACTCGTCTTCTCGGCCTGCGGTACTGCTCGTGGTTCTGCTTCTGCGGGAATCTGGCAGAGACGCTGGGCGACTCCTTTCGCACGAAGGGGCCGAAAGGCCCGCGCGCCCAGTCCCTCGATAACGTCGGGTACGTGACACTGGGCCTGGCGACCCTGGCCACACTCCTGCTGTGGCTCGGGATCGCGTGGCCTGCGGACCGGTACGACCTGATCGTCGGCCTGGTGATCGGGGACATCATCGGGATCGGCGCTTACGTCGTCCTCGGTAGCCGCGTCTGGTGCCGGTTCTTCTGCCCGCTCCGGGCGATGCTGGGCTGGCATTCCCGCCGGGGCCGGTTCGCGATCTACACCAGCAACCACCGCTGCATCGAGTGCGGCACCTGCAACCGCTACTGCGAGATGGGGATCGATATCCGCCTCCGGGCGCGCCAGGGGATCCCCCTGCGCGATACGGAGTGTGTGGCCTGCGGTGCGTGCGTCGCGGTTTGCCCGCGCTACGCGCTGAGCTTCCATCCCTACCCGACGGCCGAAGAGGCGCTGACGCCCCTCGCCACAGGACGCTTCCGGCGGCCCTTCAAACGCCAACTGGCCACCCCGAGGGAGCGTTAGCCGTGGAGCCCTACCTCATCGTCGGCAACGGGGTCGCCGCCGTGAACGCCGTGGAGGCGATCCGGGCGCGCGGCGACCGGACTCCGATCATCATGTGCACCGATCAGGAGTGCACCTTCTACTCTCGCCCCTGCCTCTACTACATCATGCTCGGGCGCATCGAGTGGGAGGACGCCTGGGGCCGGCCGGACAGCTTCTACGCGGAGCATGGCGTCGACGTCAGGTGCAGCACCCGGGTCTCCCGGATCGACCCCGCCGCGCACGCTGTGGAAGTCGAAGGACAGGGCGCTCTCTCTTACTCCCGCCTGCTGCTCGCGGTGGGCACGCGGGGCCGCCTGCTGCCCTGGGCGGCGCAGGCGCTGCGCGGAATCGTCACCCTGAACATGCTGCTCGACGTGCGCACTATCGCCGATCTGCTGGCCGCCGCGCGCTACGCGGTCGTCGCCGGGGGTGGCCTCACCTCGATCGAGCTGGTGGAGGTCTGCCGACACTGGGGCGTGCCGGCCACCTTCGTGATTCGCGGCGAACGCTTTCTCGAGAAGCAGCTCACGAACGACGAAGCCGAACTGGTGCACGCGCGGCTGCGCGGCATCGGAGTCGATCTCCGTCTCCGCGAGGAGATCGCGGAAGTGAGAGGCCGCGACGGCCGCGTGGCGCAGGCCGTTATGGCGACAGGGGAGGAGATCCCCTGTGAGGTCGCCGGATGCACTGTCGGCGTGGTAGCCAACCGCGAGCTGTGCGGGGTGGCCGGAGGCGAGACCGCGCAGGGGATCGTGGTCGATGACGGCATGCGGACGAGCCTGCCCGATGTGTTCGCGGCCGGGGATGTCGCCCAAGTGCAGGGACCGGGAGACCGGGCCGCCGCGGCCGAGATGCTATGGTATGTGGCCGCCGACATGGGGCGGGTGGCCGGCGCGAACATGGCAGGTGGCGAGGAGAGCTATCGGCGCCGGGTGTTCCTGAACGTCTCGGAGTTCTGCGGCCTTGACTTCTGCGGTGTGGGCGACATCGTGCCCGATCAGCCCGAGGTCGAGGAGACCGTCATTCGGGAGGGGAGCAAAGGGAGCATCCGGCTGGTCTGCAGAGGCGGCGTGCTCGTCGGGGCCTGCTTCCTCGGAGATATCCGCCTCGCCGATCTCGCGCGAGGGCCCATCGAGGCCGGGGCCAGGCCGCGGGACCTGGGATCGGACCACCCTCTCCGGCAACTGCTGGAGCGTCGGTCTCCGTGAACGCTCGACACAACGACACATAAGGACACAAAGGCGTGAGATACCGCTGGCCTCTCACGCGGGCAAGAATCAACAGTTCTCCGTGCCCTCTGTGTCTCTGTGGTGAACGTGTTGAGCGTTTCCCTACTTCTGAGAGCAGCCGCTGAACGTATAGCTATACAGCTCGAACTCCGGCGAGTCTGAGCTCAGGCGCAGCTCGTGGGCGGCGAACGGCCCTCGGATCACGTTGTACATGCGCGCGAAGTCGACCTGCAGATAGGAGCCCCGCGCGTCGTACTTGAGGTCGTCGCCCTTCGTGCTCTTCGGTATCGGCTTGCCGTCGAGGAAGGCGTAGACCCGGTAGTCCTTACCGCTCGGCCGGTTCACCACGACATCCACCTCGCTCGCCCGATAGCGCAGGGAGATCGAGTCCCGAAGATCGGTGGTAGCGCGGCCGTGCTGCAAGCTCTGATACCGGGTGACGAACGGCCCGTTCGCGTAGATCTTCCCCTCAAGTCTCCTCGTCGGCGCCGCGAACTGAGCCACCCCATTCACCCGCCAGCCTCGCGGCAAGTTGCCCAGGGAATGGTACTCCGGATGCGGGTTGGTGTACTGCTCCGGCGTCTCTTGCTGACAGACCACATCGGGCCGGTCACCTGGGCGCACAGGCGGCAGTAGCTTGGGGAACTCCGCGCTGGGGTGGGTCCGGCGAAGCAGCTTCTGGATCAGCAGCTCGGTCTCCTGGTAATCGCCCTCCCCCTGGTGCTGTTCGACCAGCTTGCCGCTCTGATCGAAGATATACTTCGAGGGCCAGGTGTGCTCGTGATAGGCACTCCAATTCCGGTATTGCGGATCGTTCAGGATAGGGTAGCGGAACCCCTCCCGCTTCACCGCCTCCGCCACTAACTGCTTCGACTTGTCGAACTCGAACTCCGGCCGGTGGATGCCGACGATCACCAGGCCGTAGGGCGCATAGCGCGTGTGCCAGGCCTTCAGGTAGGGGTAGGTGCGAATGCAGTTGACGCACGTGTACTCCCAGAAGTCGACCAGTACCACTTTCCCTCTCAGGCCCGCCCAGGTGAGTGGGGATGAGTTGATCCAGTCGCCGGCGGCTCCGATGAACGCGGGCGGGGACGACCCATTCGGGAGCTCGGCGCGCGCCGGCGCCGGGGCGATCAGAACCACGGCCCAGGTCGCCAGAGCCACGATCAGGCAGGTGCAGGCCCGTTTCATTCTCTTCCTCCTCAGGGAAGCAGCATAGCGCCCGGAAGCGTGCCCCGTGGTCACAGGACTGACTGGCGTGTGTGGAAATACCAACATAAGCGTGCGCCACAGTAGCCAAACATGAACAGCAGAGCAGAAGAGTGAGCAGTGCTAGCGCGGCGGTGCCGTCCGGCATGGCTCGCTCTCCCCTCCTCGAACCGGATGTGCGAGTTGCTCGCATCCGGATCTCCCGAAGACTCTCGCCCGAAGGCATGCGCAGGAAGTTGCGCGGCGTTCCGGCTACAGGTATACGAGCCCCTGTGCCTGCAGATAGGCGCACAAGGTGCCTTCTTGCATGCCCCGGAAGCGGCGCTGGCTCCGCCGTCGCAGATGGACGGCGAATCGGAATCGCACGTAGTGGTTGAGTTTCCGAAATGACTGGCGCGGGTACCGCCCGCCCACCTCTGCCGCGAGCAGCCCGTGCCACAGCATGAGTGCCAGGAGGGCCCGGTCGCGCAGGTTGGGAAGGTCGTCGGCGGAGGGAGCCGCCAGTAACGCTCTCGCCTGCTCGGCGATGAGGCTGCGGGTGGGCGAGTAGTCGCCGCTCGTGCGCAGCGTGCGGAGCCGCTCAGCGGGGTTGTCCGGCCGGTACCCCTGAAGCTGCACCTCGCGCAGGAGAGTGCCAACGCCCGCCAGCCGCCGGTTGGTGGCGAGCGTGGGGAGGCCGACCTCCTTGAGATGGGCGCGGAAGGCGATCAGGTCGGCGCGGGTGACGGTGAGCAGCCGCCTGAGGGCCTCCGGGCTCTGGAACGCCCGCGCCAGCCGTGCGTGCTTGGCCTTCCGGGTCAGCTCAGCCCACTCGGGAACTGGCCCCCCTGCAGGAACAGTAGCAGGTGGGACGCGTCGTGCCGAGAGGCGCGCCGCGTGTGCTCCGAGAGCTGGCCGGCGAGGATCCCGGTCAGCGAATCCGCCGCCTCTGTCCGCCCCAGCCCACGTTTGGGCCGCTCCTCACCGATGAGCGCCAGGCTCGTCTCCATGGCTCTCCTCCTAGCTTTCCACGTCCAGTAACGGTGATTATCGGACGCAGATTCGGGCCCAGGAATAGGCAGGCCAGTGCCGGCCGGGCCTGCCCGTGATCGGCCGCACTCACACCCCACCCCGCTCCTAACCGCGGACCTCAAGCCCGCGCAGCGCGCCGCGTGCAGCCTGGAGCGGGGACCTGCCATCGCTCTCCCGTTCTCAAAAGCGGGGCCGGGCGTCACACGTGTTTTGCGTACCGCCACATCGGATTCGATCAGCCCGGCCCGCACCTGATTCACTTCTCAGAATATAAAGGGATTCTCGTCCGACCCGCCCCCATCCCGATTGGGGTCGTAGAAGGGGCCGTGCCGCCGCACTCGGCCCGCCTCCACATCCGCATCGTGCTCCTCCCCCAGCTCGCTGATCTCTATGCCGCCGGGTACCCTCCGAGCCTCGAAGTTGAGCGATGCAGTGACGGGCCTGGCCTTGCCGACGCGCTCCTTCCAAAACGACATCAC